>CAZHJW010000041.1:0-15931 GCA_964533265.1 uncultured Pedosphaera sp. | reverse complement strand
GCGGTGGCCGCATTGCGGAAAAGATAGGCATCAAAAAACGACTCCAGTTTCTTTAACACCAAGCTTTGCAGTAATTTCACTATAGCATAGAGCATGAAGAACGTGATAGCCACCGAGACAATTAGCAACCAAAGCTCGCTATTGAGCATATCACTCATCCACTCGATAACCGGTTTGGTGGCCTTCTTCACATAGTTCTCAGGCTTAGTCACCCCGCTCACATCCACAAAGGCACTCCCCAGATATCTCGCTGAATTCTCCAGTAATTTGAATTTTATTTCCAAAGGAAGCAAGATGGCCACCGTGATAAGATTAAACGTGTCGTGCACTGAGGACGCCGCGAAGGCTCTTCGAAATTCCGATTTCCGTGTGATATGCCCCAGCGAAACAATCTTGGCTGTGACCGTTGTCCCCACATTGGCCCCCATCACCATAAAAATGGCACCAGTCACATCCAGTGCCCCCGCCGCCACAAGACCCACAATCAAGCTGGTTGTGGTGGAGGAACTCTGTACGATGGTTGTAGCCAGAATGCCGATGAAAAGCCCAACAAACGGCGACCGGGTCGCCTCAAGCAGTTTGGCGGCTGTGTCCTTAAACTCACCCTTGAAAGCGGCGCCCATGCCTCCGATCCCGATCAGGAAAAAATAAAGGCATCCGATGACCCCAAGGAGTCTGAGTATGGTTAGGAGCTTCTCGTTTTTCATGGAGAAATAAAAAAGGGTGTATAACGGAGAGGTGAGACTATCAGCGAATGCAGGCTGCTCGGCCTGAAGGATATCTCTCTGGATCAGTCATTAGGGGTTTCACCTGAGCTGCGTTCCAAACGTTGGGCGGGTTGTAGAGTGTTACGGCCATAAACCAACGACGAATTATTCACACAAAAATCACATGCTTTTTTTACTGAAAAACCGATGATCCTATCGGAAATTCCTAGGAAATTCACCTTTTCGTTGCTTCACTCACCACCGTGTCCCTCCCTTATCGCATCGCCACTTTGCTCTACGCCTTTGATGAGAAAGATCGTGTGCTGTTGATCGAGCGGAATCACCAGCCGAACAAAGGCTGTTTCAGTCCGCCCGGGGGTAAACTCCAAACTGATTCAGGCGAAAGCCCGCACGGCTGTGCTATTCGAGAAGCCAAAGAAGAAACCGGTATTCAACTCACCTTTGAGGATCTTCATTTGACGGGCATCATTAGTGAACAAGGATACCAAGGGAATACCCACTGGCTGATGTTTCTCTTTGAAATCAAATTACGCCTTACTGACCTGCCGCCAGACCACGAGGAAGGGTCCTTTCAATGGGCCTCCCCTAAGGACCTCGAAAAACTGCCCTTGCCAGGTACTGACCGTGAAAAAATATGGCCCTTATTCTGGGAACATCGTGGAGGCTTTTTCGCCGCCAACTGTCAGTGTGCAAAAGATCAATCTGATGAGTGGATCCTCCTCCAGTCTAACCCTGCTCAATCATGAACGACGAACCCCTCATCGATCTGCAGAGTGATGAGTATTTCATGCAGGATGCCATCCGGCAGGCAGTTAAGGCTTATGAGGCCGATGAAGTGCCTGTTGGTGCAGTCATCGTCCGGAATGAAAGGGTGATTGCACGCGCTTGGAATCAGGTGGAAATGCTAAATGACGCCACCGCGCACGCCGAGATGCTGGCGCTCACCGCTGCTGAAGCCGCCGTAGGAGATTGGCGTCTCACTGACTGCACGCTTTACGCCACCAAGGAACCGTGCCCCATGTGCGCTGGGGCCATTGTCCATTGCCGCCTAGCGCGAGTGGTCTTTGGGGCACCTGACCCCAAGGGCGGCGCAGCGGGCGGCGCAATGAACCTACTGCAATTCCCCTCTCTCAATCACGAATGTGACATTAGCCCCGGCATCATGGAACCAGACTGCCGTAGTCTCCTACAGACTTTCTTCGAGAAAAAACGTAAACCTTCGGCCGACACTGAATAGTGAGTGTTGATCCTCACAGACTGGAGACAGCCCTCAATACGGCTCGCCAAACCCTACTCGCAGAAATCAATCCCGAGGGACACTGGACGGGTGAACTTTCCAGCAGCGCCCTTTCCACAGCTACTGCCATTATGGCTCTCCATTTGGTTCAGGAGGAAACCGGTGAAAATCATGATTCACTGATCCAGGGCGGACTCCAGTGGCTTGCTGAGAATGCCAATGAAGATGGAGGTTGGGGCGATACGGTAAAAAGCATCAGTAACATATCCACCACGACCCTTTGTTGGGCCGTCTATCATGCCATCCCCAATGCAGACAAAAAATATGAGGATACCTTACTTGCTGCCGATGCCTGGCTCACAGAAACCGCCGGAGGAACCACGCGGGAAGAGCTCGTGCCTGCCATCATTAAACGCTATGGCAAGGATCGTACTTTTTCAGTTCCCATCCTCACTCACTGTGCCATAGCCGGAAAAGCCGACTGGTCAGATGTCATCCCGTTCCCCTTCGAGCTGGCCGCCTTGCCAAGAACGTGGTTTGCCGCTTTGCAACTGCCGGTCGTCAGCTATGCATTACCGGCTTTGATCGCCATCGGTCAATGTCGTCATCATCACCAGCCGACCTGGAACCCCATTACCCGTTTACTGCGAGCAGTCACCCGCAAGAAAACCCTCAGGGTTCTGGAAAATATTCAACCGAGTAATGGCGGGTTTCTCGAGGCCACCCCTCTCACCAGTTTTGTTACCATGAGTCTTGCAAGTTGTGGACTCGGCAATCACACGGTCGCCAACAAGGGGATTAAGTTCATTAAAGACTCCGTTCGCACTGATGGCAGCTGGCCTATTGATACCAATCTGGCCACATGGGTTACGACACTTTCAGTCAATGCTCTCGGTGACGCATTACCAGAGGCCAATCAGGCTCCTATCCGCGACTGGCTTCTTAAACAGCAATTTAAGGAAGCACACACCTTTACCAATGCCGCCCCCGGCGGTTGGTCGTGGATACACCTTCCCGGCGGTGTTCCCGATGCAGACGATACTCCCGGCGCATTACTCGCCTTGAAACAATTGGGGGAAACTAACGATGCCTCGCGTAAAGCAGCTCACGCCGGATGTCGGTGGCTGCTTGATCTCCAGAATCGCGATGGCGGCATCCCGACTTTCTGCCGAGGCTGGACCAATCTGCCTTTTGACCGCTCCAGCCCGGATCTTACCGCCCATACAATCCGCGCTTGGCTCGCCTGGCGAAATGAACTTCCCGATCTAGCTCCACACCTCGATACTGCCCTCCATAATGCGGCCCGTTATCTTGCTCAAAGCGAAGGAGCCGGCCTTGATGGCTGGAGCCCTTTATGGTTTGGAAACCAGCATGCGCCAGAGCAAATCAACTGGACCTATGGAACCGCCAAAGTACTTCTAGCCCTTGTTGAACCAGAACAACAAGCGCTACCCGGCGGCGGATTGCGTGTAACGCGAGCCAAGAATGCGCTACTTGAAATGCAACGTGAAGACGGCGCATGGAGTGGATTCAAGGGAGGCGAGCCCTCCATTGAAGAAACCGCACTGGCACTGGAAGCCTTGGCAAAAGTAACCGAGGAAGATCAGGAAACCCAATTAAAGCTCGAAAAAGCGCGCGACCGGGGCGCGGTATGGTTAATTGAGAAAGTTGAGTCAGGTGAGTGGACAGAACCGACTCCAATAGGTTTCTACTTCGCCAAATTATGGTACTACGAAAAATTGTACCCGATCATCAACACCGTAGCCGCCCTTACGCACCTGCAGAAAGCTCAAGCATCCTGACCCAAGTGTCCCCATGCTTGAGCGTCTTTCGCTCCTGCCAGGGCAAAACCCATTCAACCACGTCACGCTTAGTATGCCCCAACAACAGCAACCCTTCAGGCTTCATGATTCTCACCAGGTTTGAATCGTCCAAAAGCCTTTGTGCCCAGCTTTCAGAACGTTGGCCCGGAGCAGTCTTTTCACCATAAGGTGGATCTGCACAGATAAAGTCGAATGCGCGCCCCGATTCGGCCAACTGTTTAATAGCCTGCAAGGCACACTGCACACGTATTTCAATGTGCACATTGAGCATCTGACTATTACGACGAATATATCCTGCATGTTTGGAGCTCAGCTCCACAGCTAAAGCAGATTTAGCGCCGCGACTCAGGCACTCAAAACTTAACGTCCCACAACCGGCAAAGAGCTCTAAGGTCGAGAGACCCTCAATCCAGGGACCAAGACTGTTGAAGATAGCCTGGCGAACTTTGTCCGGGGTGGGCCGCAATTGAAGCCCGGAAGGAACAGCAATGGGCTTGTTCACCCATTGCCCGCCGGTGATGCGCATGTTTAACGTGGGGTTGAAAGCGCCCGCCGAAGTTTTTGATTTTCGGTCTGCAGCTCACGAAATTTCTCACGGAGAAATGCGCTCTCCTTGCGAGCCTTCTCCAATTCTTCCAAGGCATCGAGTAAATCACTCTCGCCGCGCTTGCTTTGCACCTTCAGAAACTCGAAGTCTTTGCGCAGGTTCTGATTCGCAGTAACCTGCTTTACCATTTCGCTTGGCTCCAAAGACTTAGGCCGCGCCGCCAAGGCAGCGCGCAACTGAGCCCGATAATCAGTCTGCATCTGTAAAACTTTTTGGCGTTCGTGAGAAAGGGCCTGTTCCGCCTGTTGTTTCTCAACTTTCAACCGCGCTAATTTTTCGGCTTGGCTTAAAGCCAGAGAGGGCGAAGGCATCAGGATAGTCGGTGAAGTAATGGCGGGGGAAGGATCACTATTACGACCAAAATTGTCGGGGACTTTTGTCTTGCCCTTTGCTTGCAGTCCACGCAAAGCAGCGATCTCCTCATCAATAGACATTCTTTTTTTCGGAGTCTCTGTTGGTGGAACAACAGGAATGACCGGTCGAGCCCTATCGGGTACTGTTTTGGCATGAAGATGCCTAGGAGGCTGAATCATAGAACTAGGTGAAATCCCCTGAGTTAAGAGCAAGGGTCTCAATCTCGCGTCTAACTCATCAAGCTTCTTCTGCACCAATCCAGACTCGGATTGCCAAGTAGGATATTGCTCTATGATTTTCAGGTATAGCTTACGCGCCTGCAGATACCTAGCTAAAGCCTCGGGTTGAGATTTACGATACTCGAGGACAAGCGCGTCCTTTGCCAATTGATTGCCATCGAAATAGAGCTTTTCAGGTAACTCCACCCCAACTAAATCAAGCGTGCACACAGCTAACCCGACAAGAAAAAATACCCACCCCCTCATACCTCGAGTACTACCAGACTTACCCTTTGCAAGCAAGTCTTTCAAGACAGTTGCACCTAATTGTGTGTGCACCCCTGTTGACAACTCGACGGGCTAATTGCTACCGTTCCCTCGCTTTTAAGGTCATGAATAGCGCTCTTGGACAACGAGTTTTGGTGCTCAACCGCTTATGGCAGGCGGTGAACATTTGCTCCGTCCGACGCGCTCTTTGCCTTCTCTTCACCGGCAACGCACAGGTGGTTTATAATGACGAAGAAGGCAGTTTCCACACTTTTGACTTCGGTGAATGGGCAGATTTTTCACAAACTGAACCCGATGATGAATCCATCGCGACCGTATCTTTTCGTATGCGGATACCACGCGTCATTCTGTTACTGAGTTATGACCGCTTCCCAAAACAGGAGGTGAAATTCACACGTCATAACATTTTTGAGAGGGATAAAAACACCTGCCAGTACTGCGACAAAGCCTTCGATCGTCGGGAACTAAACTTGGATCACGTAATCCCTCGTCAAAGAGGCGGCCCCACAACTTGGGAAAATATCGTTTGCTCGTGCATTCCTTGTAACACCCGCAAAAGTAACCGCACCCCAAAGGAGGCGGGCATGGGCCTTCGTCGTGAGCCGCGAAAACCTAAGTGGAGGCCCTTCATTCAGGTGAGCTTTGGTGTTAAAACACACGATAGTTGGAAGCATTTCATCGATGTCGCGTATTGGAACGTCGAACTGGGTGAAGAGCAGGGTTAAACCTCCTCCCGAGAAGCCTCTGACGCCTCTTCAATTACCCGCCAAAACTCCGGATTCTCAGCCAGCGCCTCGTCCTCGTTCTGAACCATTTGCGCATTGCGAAAAAAGAAATCTTTCAACGTATTTCGCGAGAAAATTCGATGTACTACCACCCCCAACTCATGGCACTCAAAGTACACTCGGTAGTTCCCTACCTTATATCGATGCAATGTCTTCACCCCGCTCTCCAACTTACCGTAAAAACCACTCGCACGCACTTCGTCAGGTAACCCCCGAAATTCACCAAGGATTTGCAGCTGCAAATCCTTAGGCATCCCAGCCAGTTCTGATGCACTTGTAGGGTTAAATATAATCTGAAATAGTGTTGAGACCATAATGACTGTCCTCCAAAATCTCCTTGTTGCCGATTTGGTAGCCCGTAGGGGAATCGAACCCCTCTCTCAGCCTTGAGAGGGCTGTGTCCTAGCCGATAGACGAACGGGCCATAGGCAGTACATTTAATCAGTACAAACTAGATGTCAACTCTGGCACGAAAACAATAGATTCAATCAGTCGAATCTAGTCGTTATAGTGCTCTTCTTCCTCTTCATTCACCGTTTCAATAAAGTCCACCAATTCATCAGCCGGCTCTGCGGTGAACTCCCAACCGCGGTCACGCCAATCGAAGCGTACGCTATGTGCGTGGAGCGCCTGATTCCTTAGAATTAACCTCTTCCATTCTTCATCCGTTAACGTATCCTTTGCGAATTTCAAATACAATGAGGCATCCAGCCCGTAGAGCTTATCACCCACTATCGGGTGCCCTATATGCTGCAGGTGAATACGAATCTGGTGTTTGCGCCCCGTTACCGGAGTCACACGCAGCCATGTGAATTGGCCTTCACCCCGTTCGAATCGCCATTGCGTCCAAAAACGCGTGTGTGAGGGATGACCGTCTGGCCGCACACAATCCTTCACCGCCACCTCACTAACCTCATCCATGCCAAGCGGCTCCTCAATCGCACCTTCTCCCTGTTGCACGTGCCCGTGTACGATGGCCCAATACTGCTTCTCCACCTCGCGGCTTTGCCACAACTGCCGTAACTCACGTGCCGCCTCATTCGTTTTCCCGACCACCACTACCCCGCTGGTCTCACGATCCAGCCTGTTAATGAGGTGCACAGTCCAATCGGCTCCAAAATAAAGACGTATGCGACCTGCTAAACTGGAATATTCGTCGCCCTTGGTTGGATGACACACCAACCCTGCCGGCTTGTTGAGTACCAACAGGTCGTCGTCTTCATGCAGGATTTCGAACAGGTCCGTTGCCATTGCCTTGCGCTGCTATTGGCTTATCATCCAGCAGCCGTATGCAAAAGGAACTTCCCACATTTCGTACCGCCACCAGGATCGATGAAGCCGCCGTGCAGGCAATGATATTTGAGATTTTGCAGGAGTACCAACTAGCGCCCGATCCTGCAGAAACTGATGCCGATTTGGCCGACCTCGAGAACTTTTACCGTTCTGGCTGGTTCGCAGTACTGGAATGGGAAGGACGGATTGTGGGTTCCGTCGGCATACTGCCTGAGGGCAAAGGAGTGGTGGAGTTACGCAAAATGTACCTGTGCTCAACTCATCGCGGCCGCGGCTGGGGGCGCCTGATGCTCGAACGCGCCCTTCAGGAAGCCCGCACCCTGGGCGCGCGAAAAATCACTCTGGGTACCGCTACCGTGCTCGTGGAGGCCGTAACGTTATACGAACAATTCGGTTTCCGGCGCATCGATACACCGCACACCGCACAAAGATGCGATCAGGCGTGGGAACTAGATCTGACTGCAGCCACGCTGTAACCCCCCATGGCTGAAATCAGCAATATCAGTGCAAAATAATGCATAACAATTTCTTCACTGCCAGCAACCTCCCTCAAGGTTTCAGTTTGTCTTTTAAATAATCAATCGGGCATTAGGGTTTGCCACATGAAACTGGGCCTCATTTCCGATACGCACGGGCAAGTGCCCAATGCAGTGCATGCGGCTTTGGCGGGGGTGGATTACATCCTGCACGGGGGTGATGTGGGGCCGATGGATGTGATCACGGAACTGGAGGTCATCGCGCCAGTGCGCGCTGTGCTGGGCAACACGGATTACGGGATTCAATTACCGGAGACTAGGCTAGAGGAATTCGGGGACAAGAAAGTCATGATCCACCATATTGTGGATGTGGATTTCCCGTCACAACAGGTGCGCGCCATACTAAATTCAGATCAACCAGACATCGTAGTTTTTGGCCATACTCATGTGCCATTTGATGAACGGCGCAACGGAATCTGGTTTATCAATCCCGGCTCAGCCAGTCGGCCCCGCGATAATTCCTCGGCTTCGGTGGCGATTCTAGATTTTTATGGGCATATACCAAAACTTCAGCACCTTGCGCTAGTAGACTAATCAAGCCATCTCTGGCCCTGTTCAAAACCATTCGCGGCGTGACTTTCGAGGCCAATCGCGGCAGGGTGGGTTAGTTCCAATGGGAAAAAAGAAATCCAATAAAGTCACCGCCCGCAGTGGAAGGTTTACAAGCGGACCGGCAGCAGAGGCCAATGCATTTACCAACTCGGTGAAGTTCGACACGCGCCTGGCACATCATGATATAGCCGGATCCATCGCCCATGCCCGCATGCTACATCACGTGGGCCTGCTGAAAAAGCGAGAGATGGAGGCTATTGTAGAGGGGCTGGAAACCATCGGAGGAGAGATCGCCAAGGATCGGTTTAAATGGCGCTCAGAGCTCGAGGATGTGCACATGAACATTGAGACAACCCTAACCGAGCGCGTGCCCGCCGGCGCAAAACTTCACACAGGCCGCTCGCGAAACGATCAGGTGGCGCTCGACACTCGCATGTGGTTGCGTGAAGAAATATGCGACTTAGCCAATGAAATTCATGACCTGCAGCACGCTCTCATTGAACTGGGCGAAGACAATCGCAAGGTGCTTATTCCCGGCTATACGCATCTACAGAGAGCTCAGCCGGTGTATTTTGTCCACCATTTATTGGCCTACGTGGAAATGTTTGAGCGAGATTACGAGCGACTGCTCGACTGTCTCGTACGTGTCAATATCTGCCCTCTCGGCAGCGGGGCTCTAGCTGGCAGCACCCTGCCATTGGATCGTGAATTTGTAGCCCGAGAATTGGGTTTTGTGAATGCTCACGAGGAACCCATGGTTACGCAAAACTCCATGGATGGCGTGTCAGATCGCGATTTTGTGGTGGAATTCTGTAGCCTCGCCGCATTACTAACCGTGCATCAATCCCGCCTCTGCGAGGATTTTGTCTTATGGAGCAGTGCCGAGTTCGGTTTCGTTACAATAGGTGACGCCTATACCACAGGTTCATCCTTGATGCCGCAAAAAAAGAATCCAGATATCTGTGAGCTCACACGAGGAAAGACAGGCCGTGTGGTGGGCAACCTTATGGCACTCCTCACCACTCTCAAAGGCCTCCCTCTAACTTACAACAGTGACATGCAGGAGGATAAAGAACGGCTGTTTGACACAGTGGATACTGTGCGTGCTACGACCACTATTCTCGCTGCCATGCTTCGCGACACTGCCGTAAACTCCAAAGCCTGCTCAGCAGCAGTGAAAGACCCAAATCTTCTGACCACGGATCTGGTAGATTGGTTGGTGCTTGAGGGGATGCCTTTTCGTAAGGCACATCATGTGGTGGGCAGGATTATCGCAGTGGCTGAAGCAAAACACAAAAGAGTCAACCAGCTCAGCCCGAGTGAGCTTAGTGCCATCGATAAAAAGCTCACCAAGGATGCGTTGTCCGTATTTGACATAAAAAATGCTATGAAACGCCGCACCGCTACCGGTTCACCGGGGGACGTGGAAATCAACCGTCGCTTGGAATACTGGCATGATTTTCTGGAGCATTAACTTCCAATGACCAACACCGAAGAGCTGCTCGGACCGATCCTGCGTGACGTGTCTCGAGCGTTCTATCTTACCCTACGGGTACTCCCGGGAGAAGTTCGCCAGTCCATCGGGCTTCTATATCTGCTCGCCCGCACCACCGACACAATTGCTGATACCAATTTGATCCCAGCAGATAAACGGATGCTCAAGCTCCGGCAATTCCGAGACCGAATCCGTAGTGAAGGTGCCTCAATGCCCGACTTTTCCCAGCTTGTACGTGAGCAGAAAAATAACGGTGAAAAAACATTGTTGCTGCACAGTCCGGAGATCATCGCATTGCTTGAGCAAACACCGGCCTTTGACCGTGGTCAAATCCAGCTCACGCTCGAAACAATTACTCGTGGACAGGAACAGGACCTTGAGCGTTTTGGCGATGGCAGCAAACTGAAGTCTCTAAAAACCCCCGAGCAACTCGATGATTACACATACCACGTAGCTGGTTGTGTTGGTGAATTTTGGACACACCTCACCCGCAGGCACTGTTTCCCTAATGCGGATATTGATGATTCACGGTTTCTGACACTCGCCATACGCTTTGGAAAAGCCCTGCAACTAGTGAATATTCTTCGTGATCTGCCGGGCGATTTGGAACAGGGTCGCTGCTATCTGCCATCCTCAGATCTCACCATGGCCGGACTTAAACCTGAGGATCTTCGTGATCCGGCAAATTGGCCCAAACTTGAACCAGTCTTAAAACCGTGGGTAAACCGGGCAAATGAGCACCTCGCCGCTGCCTGGCAATATACATTAATGATTCCTCATGAACACTACCGTCTACGCATCGCCTGTGCCTTGCCCATCCTTATGGGCAAACGCACCCTCGATCTCATCACTGCAGGCAATCCTCTTGAACCAACCGTAAACCGGAAAATTAGCCGCTCCGAAGTCTACGGCATCCGATGGCGCGTTCTCTGTCGCGTCCCCTTCCGCGGCCCGTGGCAGCGCCTTTTTGGGAATAAATAGACAGTTTTCGGCTTGATTCCTGCTCCTTTTTTAACCGATAAATGTCTCCAGAGGAGGGGGTAATGAGGGTCCAATATATTTTCACATTCTTTTTGTGTGCATGGGTGGGTTTTTTCCCAGCAAACGTCCAAGCAGAAGACAGTAAATCTAAGCCATTGCCCGAAGCTAAAGGTGAGGAGCCCCGCAGTATTTCAATGCGTGAACGGCGCTTAAGAAGACAACTCCAATATCACAAACGTCAGGGTGCTTTACAGCATGTTTCTAGGTTTATGCAACACACAGCACCCTACCGGCCCTTTACTCTTGGAGAAATTAAACAGCAATATGAGGCCAAAGGTGCTGCCCTCGCAAAAGTAGCCAGATCTTCAATGCTGAGACAGCAAGCGGTAATTCAAGCCAAAGCTAGAGCGCTAGCAGAAGTGAAAGCCATTGCGTTGGTGCTGCGGGCAAGGATTGAGGCTGAAGAGCGTGCCATGGCCTCCGCACTTCGCCAGATGAAGGAACAAAATCCTAATTATGCTGAAGAGGCTCTGCGACTGGCAGCTGATGCAACTGTGAATCGTGGTGGCGAAATCGTCACCCAAACTGAAGACCTTCCAATTCTTTCCAAGACTATCGATATGGATTATCTCGATACCCTAAAACGCAATCCAACTCTCGTTCCCGGCAAGATAGAACGATTACCCATCATGCCAACCAAGAGTCCGAAGACTCAGGAAACGTTGGAGCAGCCCAGCAGTGTCCCTTCTTTTATGCTACAACCCTATAGCCAGGAGAATTTACAAGATCTAGCTCAGCGGCAAGCAATGACCGAATATAAAAAACAGCAGGCACTGAAGCGGGTAAAAGAAGCTCAACGCCGCGCAGAAGTTACTCAAGCTGCCAGTTCCACGACCGACAAACGCCGTAAACTAAAGGAACTCCTGGTACTCTATGCCCAAGACAAGATTTCTCCCAAGGAGTATTATGAACGCCGCACCTTGATCATGGGCACCAAACCGGCCGAGCAATAATCCGCTTTGGCCTTCCCCTTACGCCGTGGGTTTGGCATAACCGTTGCCCATGCACGATTTCCGTTACGTTCGTGGTCGCCTGCACTGCGAAGGAGTCTCCATTGAGGCTCTCGTAAAAAAACACGGCAGCCCACTTTACGTCTACTCCTCTAAAACGCTTTCCAGTCATTTCAATAAACTCGACCGTGCCCTGGCCCCATTGGATCATCTAATCTGCTTCGCAATGAAATCCAATTCCAACCTCGGGGTCATGCGTACACTTGCTGACTTGGGCAGCGGCTTTGATACCGTAAGTGGAGGAGAAATCCAGCGCGTCATTGCAGCCGGAGGCAATCCCCGCAAATGCGTCTTCGCTGGAGTTGGAAAAACTGAGGAGGAAATCACCTTCGCACTACGAAAGGGTATTTACAGTTTCAATGTAGAAAGTGAACCGGAATTGACTCGCATCAACCGTATCGCGTGCAAACTCAAGAAAACTGCTCCCATCGCCATACGTGTAAACCCAAACGTGGATGCTAAGACACACAAGAAGATCACCACCGGTACCTATGAAAATAAATTCGGTATCGCCTTCGAGAAAATCCCCGGCGTATACGCACGCGCCTCGAAGTTAAAGAATATCAAACTAATTGGCCTCCAGATGCACATCGGTTCCCAGCTCACCCAAGTAAAACCATTTAAAGAGGCAGTCCGTAAAGTCACCCCTCTGGCTGCGAAACTCAAAGCCAGATACGGAATTGAATTTCTCAGCATCGGGGGCGGTCTCGGCATCATGTATGAGGATGCACTGGCCAGTGGCAACTCCCAATGGTGGAACCGCAAAGAGGTGAAAAACATTCTCACCCCAGAGAAATATGCTGCAGCACTCATCCCGTTACTGAAACCACTCAAACTCAAGGTGCTCTTGGAACCCGGTCGTTTCATCTCCGGTAACGCAGGCATACTCGTTACACGTGTAGAATACGTGAAACGGACCGGGGGAAAATATTTTGCCATTGTCGATGCCGCGATGAACGATCTTATCCGACCAGCCTTCTACGAAAGCTACCACGAGATCGTTCCCATAAAACAATCCAGAAACCGACCTATTGCCACGGATGTCGTAGGTGGCATTTGTGAAACCGGCGACACTTTCTGTAAGAACCGACTCATTCCACGCCTCGAAGAGGGTGATTTAGTCGCCATGCTCAGTGCTGGTGCCTATGGTTTTGTTATGGCGGGCACCTATAACACACGCCCCCTTCCAGCTGAGGTGCTAGTAGCAGGCAAGAAAGCTGCTATTGTCCGCAAGCGACAGAAGGTTAAAGAGATTTGGGGAGGTGAATCGGTTGCCCCATGGCAGAGGTAACGTAACCTTATTTGGACGCTGTCTTGGTTGGGTCTTCCATGGGTGTGCCCGCAGATTTAAGTTTCTGATATTCGGCCTCCAGCACCTTCAGTTTTTCGCGCGCTTCATTCACAATGGAAGCAAATTGATCCGCTGCGGATCGCTTGGTTTTGGCATCAATCGTCCGAGCTTCTACCATTTTGGTGAGCGAAGCGAGACGTGCCTGATGATCTTTCTCCGTGTTGTCATGAGTCGTTTGCGCCTTGAGCATCGCATTCGTCGCGGCAGTCACCGCCAACTCCATCGGCTTTACCTTCTCTTCGGTCATTTTAGTAATTTTGGCCTGCATGACGACCACTGTCTGCTTCCGTTCAGCCACAGTCTTTTGGGCTACGGCCAGTGCCGTAGCCATTTTTGCTTCATTGACCGAAGCCACCTTAACCAACTCAGCAGCCTTTGCCGCATCTGCTTTAGCCGACTCCACCGGCTTGCCTGCGACTGTCAGCTCTGAGGCAACCTGCTTCATGACTGCAGCACTCGCCGCTTTCGCTGCAATCAATTCCTTTACAGTTGCTTCTGCTGCAGCAACCGCTGCCTGGGCCGGTTTTTGCTTAGTTGTTATGATCGAAGCCAACCCATCTTTAGATTGCGTCGCCACATCTTTCTTAGCAGCAGCAATCTTAACCGCCGCAGTGTAAACAGCCTGAGCAGGCACATATTTGTCATTAGCAGTTTTTTCGGCGGCTTGGGCTGACTCACGTGTTTTGGTTGCAGCATTAAATACAATCAAAGCCTTCGCAGAGGCAGTCTTGGAGGCAGCCAACGCCGTATCTGCCGCCGCCTTGGCCTTTGAGGTCGCTACGATATTTTTATTAGCCTGGTCTACCTTGGTTAAAGCAGGTTTTTGTTTTTTGGCGGTCAACCCATCCAACGTGGCCTTTGCTCCATCGGCCGCTGCCCTGAGTTTCTTTGACACATCCTGTTTGGCCGCATCATTGCCCGCAGTCATTTCAGCAGATTGAGCAGACATTTCAGCGGACATGAATGCGTTTAGAGCAGCTTTCACTTCTGCATTGACCGCTTTTAGGACGTTATCTGCTGCAACCTTAACCACCGGAGCCTTCTTGAAGTTCGCCTCGGCCTTGGCAGCCATTTCGTTTGCGATTTTCATCTTCGCAACAAGTTGTTCATTAACAGTCTTCGCTGTCTCTTCTGATTTAATCTTGACCGCGGTATCTGCCTTGTACTTGGCCAAATCAGCCGCAAGTTGATCCATAGACGCTTTAGCTTTGGTAGAAGCCGCTTCGGCAGCTTTAGCAGTCACCTCAGTTGCGTCGGCCATTTTCACCGCTGCAGCGACTTCCTGATCAATGGCTTGAACTGCCTTCGCCGCGTTCGCCTTTGCCAAACTGGATTGAGCCATCGCTTTATCCAGCGCAGCAGTAATGGTCTGTAGCGGCGTTAGCTTTAAAGCAACCAACTGGTCGTAATTCTTTTGAGCAGCAGTCAATTTTGCGACTTCGGCCTTTGCAGTTGCATCCGCTTTCTTTTTTGCCTCCTGAGCCGCCTGTAAGTTGCTAACAGCCTGTTTCATATCGGTTTCCGCAGATGTAACCATTTTCTGCGCACCTATCACCTTGCTGCTTTCTGCTGATTTCTCAGCCTTAACAGCTTCTAATGACTTTTGCGCAGCTGCCTTGGCTTGAGCCTCTTTCTTCAAGGCTGCCAAATTCTCTGCCTTGACAACTTTGAGGTCGGTTTTCTTTGCTGCTTCAAGCTGCGATTGCGTGTTCTGTGCAGTGGCCTGAGCGGATTCCGCAACCGTTTTGAGTTCCGTCAGCTTAGCTTCCTGCCCCACAATCTCCTTACGAACATTGTAAAGAGCGGCAAAGGTCTTATTAACGCGCAAGAGATCGACCTCTTTTTGAGCAGCGGTAAGGGCTGCGCCCGCTACAGTTACCTTAGCCTGTTCAGCGGCCACCGTTTTCCCGAGATCAGTAATCAGTTTGGCCATGGCAACCTTGCCTGATTTGGCTTTATTTTGTGCATCAACCAACGCCTTGTTAGCCGCAGCATTCACCGTAGTCGATTGAGCTACTTGGGCGTTTATGGCAGTCAGAGCCTTGTCTGCAGTTGCCTTCCCTTCAGTCGCTGCGGCCAACACCTTGATGGCTTGATCTAACTTGGCTTCGGCCGCCGGTTTACCTGCCTCGTCCGCAGCCGCAAAAGTCTTGTCCGCAGCTGCTTTCGCTGTTGCAGCTGTAGCAACGGCCTTGACCGTAGCCGCGGCCTTCGCCTGTGCGGGCTTTTGCTTTTCTGCAACCAGTTTATCCAATGATGCCTTGGAATCCGTTACCGCTTTTTGCCGCATTCCCAACGCCGCATCCAACGCATTCATATCGGCCTTGGCTTTGGCAACTCGATCCAGCGCTGCTTTATGCGCGTCTGCAGCCGCCTTCACTGCGGCTTCCTTTACGCTAACTACCTTTTCTGCTGCTGCAAATTGCTCGGCCATGGGGGCGGGGTTCAGAGAAAGCCTCTTCAGTTCTTTTCCATCGGCCGCGTTCCAAACATACACCATCCCTTCCCAGTCACTTCCAATCACCAACTTGGCATCATGACTTGGAACTGCCTGTGCAGGTATGTCGCCAGGAAAAGTAAAGGAACGTTTGGCAGCACCATTCGCATCCCAAA
>CAZHJW010000040.1:0-16018 GCA_964533265.1 uncultured Pedosphaera sp. | reverse complement strand
CCTATTCGCTCTGGCTCAGGGAACTTGTGGATTTGATGACCTTCAACTGTGAGGAAGAACGGGAAAAGATTGAATCTGTTTTAAAAGATTGCCCTAGAAATCAACCGGCGACAGGACGTCTTCTTGCTGAGTACCAGATTCAAAAAATTCAAAAGGATATTAGATCCGACCAGAAAACTCTGGCGGTGTTTTACCCCAGCAAGGCTTATAGGGAAAACCTAGGAAGTGAGGATCTGTATGAACGAATCCGCGCGCAGGGCTACAACGTGATTTTTCTGTTCGGAGTGATTCGTGGCGATGAATTTGAGAAGCGGCCTTTTTCCTATTACGCCGGGCATGATCTGGTGGGCCTATTTAATTTTATCGATGCATTTATTTATCCGACGCTAATGGATGGCCTGCCTTTCGCGTCCAAAAAGATTTTATTCGTCCATGACATATATGATTCGCCGAAGGGAATCGCAGAGGCCCCCTCTCCCATTGCCGCCGACGGCAGGTCTCAAAGGGTTTCTCCCTTGCTGGACGAGTTGGATTACACCTTCTTACCCTGCAAAACGATGATGCCGCCGACTAACAAGTTGAAATTGATACGCCAGAAGCCGATCTGCCGCATCCCCGGCGGGTACATCAAACTGGACAAGAATATCGAGTACTTCAAAAGTATCCATACCCCCATCGACAGTATCATTTTTGCGCCGACAGTTCATTGGGATCATTTTTATGATTATGTCGCCGTGCCGGAACACGGCCGCGACATCGTGGCCGCCCTGCTGGAACAATTTTCCGAATACAAGATTATCTTCCGCCCGCATCCGCACACCGTCGACACGCCGGAAGTGCGAAAGGTTGCCGAGGCGTTTAAAGATCATCCCCAATTCGAGTTCGACACCAACGCCAGTTTTTACATGGAAAATTATGCGCGGTCGCAGTTGATGATCACCGACATGTCCGGTACTGCGTTTACTTACGCCTTCACCACTTCGCGGCCGGTTGTGTTTTTTTCACACAAAGACGATAATTTGGAAGAAGTCTTCGGGAAAATCCGGTACTTCAAGGATCGGGAGAAAATCGGCTATGTGGCTACTAACATTCAGGAGCTCCTCGAAAAAGTCGCTTGCATTCTGGAAAATAAATCCGAGTTGGAACAAAAGATCGGCAAATTCAGGGACGAGTCGATTTACAACATAGGAAAAGCGGAAGATTATATTGTTAAAAATATCAGGTATATAATGGAAAACGAGACCCACCCGGACTGGCAATATGTCGAAAGCCCTATTGTTCCTCAGGAAAAACCTGAAAGCACAGCTAGCTTGCCCCCCATCCTAATTAAGGAGGCAGCTACCCCAAACTTTCATACAAAGAACGCCAAAAACTCTCATACGAATAACTTAATGCCCAAACTTCAAATCGGGTACCTCAAGCACATTCGATCTCTAATAGAAAAAACAAGGCGCCAAAAATCCATAAAAGGGCTCACCACCTGAAAAATTTATATCCGCGTGATCAACTCAGCCTGCCGGAAATCATACAAATAAAGCCTATGTTCAAACCGAAGATACACTCTGCAATTCCTGTAATTTCTTCAAATTTTGCATTAATTGCTCGGAAGTAGACTATTCAAACAAGGACAACTTTCGGAATGCAAACTCGGACAACTTTCGAAATTCCAGAATTAGATCTTCCAGTAAAGTTGAAAGTTAAAGTTTCCAAGGGAGCATGAGCAGGCATCCAAAAGCCTTTCTCAAATATATTACATTTCAAAATATAGCTTAATTACCTTCAAAATCTTGGGTGTTTTGGCACGTCTCATGCTTCGTTCTGGCAGGAAGTTGTGTTGAAAATAATAGCTCTCCAATCATTGAATGATTAAGCCAGAAATTAGCCGAAAAAAAGACCGATTATCCTTGAGTGATCGTTCCAATATATCAGACCTGCCAAAGGTCAACCCAGCACCATTTCCCGATAGTCGTTATCAAAATATTCAAGCCCTGTTATCAAGGACACCCTCGAGAACACAAACTGATCCATTTGATGAATACATCAATACAGCAAAAAACGAGCTAGTACCCCGCTTAGCGAATGTAATTGAACTGCTATTACGACATGTCAAAAACGATCCAATAGTTCGCCAAAAAGCTCTCGAATGCATCAAGTGCTATGATCCTGGGAAAGTAATTCTAGACTTATTTGAACTACAGTTGGAACACCTGCGAGGGCGATTTTCAAAGAAAAACTCCAAGACAATTGGTATTTTTCTTCCGTCCCAAGCATATCGAGAACATCCAGGAAACCTTGCTCAAAGGTTACGCGAAAAAGGGTTCAACGTCATCGTTTTGGTTGGCGAGTCGTATCAAGACAAGTATGAGAACGAACCAGATGTTTATTATGGCGGAACCAACATCATTAAAGATATGGATTTTCTTGATGCCGTCATCAGCGTCACCCTGACAGATGGATTGCCTGAAAAAGCCAAGAAAATACTGATGGTTCATGACATTCACGACACCCCAGTTGGGGATGAGGATGAGTTTTTTCGATTATTAAAATTATTCGACTATGCCTGCCTTTCCTCACAACCGGTGGTGAACATGTTTCATAATATCGTTTCCCCTCGCCAAAGCACATTGAAGCCTGGTCACGCGCTAAATCTAATTCCAAGTGGCTATATAAAATTAGACCGAACGCTCGCATACTGCCAAAAACATCAGGAAGACCAACCTGTCATTGTTTATGCCCCTACCATCATTGACATCGGATTTGATGATCTCGTTTCAATACCAGCCCACGGATTATTGATTGTAGAAAAAATTCTCAATGATTTCCCAGAGCACGTTTTGGTATTCCGGCCTCATCCACACACCTTGAGCAAGGAGCCGGTGCAGAGAATCGTTGAACAGTTCAAAGAGAACCCATGCTTCGTCTTGGACTCCAGTGGCAGTGATTACATGGACCTTTACTCCAAGGCGGCACTGATGGTGACAGACATGTCCGGCACCGCTTACACCTACGCCTTATCAACTCTTAGACCAGTGGTATTCTTTTCCCCTGATGAAGCAGCAGTTGCTGAAAAATACAAAGGCTCACATTACTTTATCGATCGCGAAAAAATTGGAGCAGTAGCCCGAAATACTGAGGAGATGTCCAGCCATATAAGAAATTTTATAGCTAATCCTGACATATGTCAGCAAAAGGCAAACGCATATCGTGATCAATTTATTTTTAACGTCGGAAGAGCCGAGGATTACCTCGTCGAAAATTTTGAACTTATCCTAGAAGGCAAAGCTCATCCTTCTTGGAACACATATAGAAATGAAAAATAACCGTCCAATGCTTTTGTGGCTGACAGGATTATCAGGGGCAGGCAAATCCACCATTGCTGATATTTTGGTGAAAAAACTCAGAGATAAAATCCCTGCGATTGTGCAAATTGATGGCAATGTTGTCCGGGAAATTTTTGGCCCTTCTCTGGGATTTGACGAATCTTCGCGGAAAACACAGATCAAACGAATCCAACAACTGGCAAAAGTTTTAGCAGACCAGGAGCTATTCGTAATTGTTGCAGCTCTGTATTCCCATCCGGAATTAATGCAGTGGAATCGGGTAAACCTTCCTAATTACTATGAGGTGCTAATTGATGCATCACTCGACGTAGTGATGGAACGCGATCCCCGTGGACTTTATAAAAAGGCCAAAATGGGAGAGATGCCGGATCTTGTAGGCATTGATGTCCCTTGGCATCGACCGGAAAACTCCGATTTGATTCTAGATCCATCTAACGGCAGTTCCGCTGAGGAAATGGCCAATCTAATCATAAGTGAAATCCCAACTCTAAACCACAACATCAATTGAGCAAAATTAAACCAACTATCGAGCTAAACTGGGACCAATACTTGGAACTGGAAAAGATTGCCATTGGGGCTTTCCGGCCGCTCAAGGGGTTCATGACCGAATTAGAGTTTCGGTCTGTAACGAGTTCTATGAGACTACCAAACGACGAAGTATTTCCCCTTCCAGTATTGCTTGATGTGACTAAAGCCATTGCTGATTCTATTAAAGGAGAAGCCAAAGTCTCACTAACTTATTCCGGAGAGGACGTAGGATATATGAGGGTTGAAGATCTTTTCCAATTCAACCGGCAAGATGCAGCGCGAAAAATCTTTAGCACCGACGATCCTAAGCATCCAGGAGTTGCGCATTTTCTATCTTTGAACCCCTATTTTTTAGGAGGAGAAATAGAATTAAAGACTCAAATAGGCTCTGATTTTTCAGGCTATGAATTGAGCCCATCTCAAACATTGACCGAGTTCCAATCCCGAGGATGGACCACAATTGCTGGCTTCCAAACTCGAAATGTTCCACACCGAGCACACGAATATCTACAGAGGACCGCGCTCGAAATGGTTGATGGCCTGTTCATCCAACCATTGGTAGGGAGGAAGCAAAAGGGTGATTTTACACCAGATGCTGTCATCCGAGGCTATTCCACACTTGTTGGATCCTTCCTTCCTGCTAATCGAGTAGTGACAGGCATTCTCTCCACAGCAATGCGATATGCGGGCCCTCGGGAAGCAGTTTTTCACGCTCTAATAAGGCGTAACTATGGGTGCACTCATTTTATCGTGGGGCGCGACCACGCCGGAGTTGGGGATTGGTACGGGACGTATGATGCTCACGAATTGACACGCCAATTTGACGGAGATCTTGGCATCGAAATCATGCGTCTTCACGGCCCTTTTTATTGTCCGGAATGTGATGGAATCGTTACTGATAAGACATGTGCCCATGGAGATAGCGGGAACACAAACTCTATCAGTGGCACAGATATGCGTCGTATTCTTTTAAATGGAGAAACCCCAAATCAAAAACTAATGAGACCTGAAGTCGTAGAAGCACTAAGAGGTACCAGCCTCTTCATAAAGTAAAATATTATGAAACGAATAAAAATTGTCGCCACAATAGGGCCGGGAAGTATCGCCGAGGACTCATTATTGGCACTAAAGGAAGCAGGCATGTCCATTGCACGCCTCAATGGTTCGCATGCAGATCTTGACTGGCACCGAAAAGCTATCAAATCAATCCGGAAAGCAATCCCAGATACACCAATTTTATTGGATATTCCTGGGCGAAAAATACGAACTACTCAGTTAAAACATGAACCGTCTTTCATAACGGGCGAATCCATTATTCTCACAACCGACACAACGCACGATGGAACAGAAAAGGTACCCGTAAACTATTCAAATCTTCACAATAATCTTTCTACTGGAGACATAATTCTAGCAGATGATGGCACTCTAAAATTCACTGTAAAAAAGGTCGAAGGCAGGGATATCCATATAACGGCCAAGACCGATGGATGCCTGCGAAGCAGAAAAGGCATTAACGTGCCATATGTAACGCTGGACACGCCACAAATCACTCCCCGGGATGAAGAAATGGTGTCCTTTGCAAAAGAAACCGGGGTAGATTTTATTGGATTAAGCTTTGTGGAGTCAGGAGCGCACGTTAATGCAATCCGCAAGCTAATTAGTGGAAACTCGCCTCGCATTATCGCCAAAGTGGAAAACGGACCGGGAATTCAAAACGTCGAAGAAATTGCTGAAAACGCTGATGCGATTATGATTGATAGGGGCGACCTATCGGTTGAAACAAATTTACAATCTGTTGCAATCAATCAAAAATATATTATCGATGCAGCCCAAAAAGTATCGCGGCCTGTTATCATTGCCACAGAAATGTTGCATACAATGATAGATAACCCCTATCCAACCAAAGCGGAGGTAAGCGACATAACCAATGCTGTATTGGATGGGTGCACAGCCACCATGCTTTCAGGCGAAACCGCCGTGGGAAAATTCCCTGTGGAAGCGGTTGAACTTATGCGTAATGTCGTTGATACAGCAGACGCTCATATTCAATCTGGCGCCGATTCACAAACTGCCAAAACTGATTATAATACTGCGGCAGCTTTCGCCCAGATCATTCCACAATTGGCAAGGTCTTTGCCCATCACCAAAATTGTTGCGGTAACACGTTACGGCCGCGCCGCTCGATTAATTGCATCACGCCAACCTAAGCAACCAATTATAGCTGTGAGCGATGATGCCCAGGCAGCCAGAAGTTTTAATCTCATTGCGGGCACAACAGGAATAAAGTTCCATGAACCATTCTCAAAAATCAGCGGAGATCATATTCTCGAGATTTTACATTTCCTGTGGAGAAAAGACGTTCTAAGCAAGGAGGATAACGTTCTGGTTGGGGGAGTCATATATCCACACGAAGGATCGAGAATGAATGCAGTTCAGATCCACTCTATCGGCTCGTTGATTAAATCTTTGGATTGGAATGACTCGTTATTAAATCTTCCATATTCGAGAACAAAATCGACCCAAAACGACTCCATCTTCAAAGGCGCAAATGTCTAGGGTTTTACAAAACAGAGCGATGGGTTGGCCTCATAATTGCTTCGTAGTCATGCGTGAGCATGTGCAAGACAGAAAATCGGGGTATTTTTCAGGGATATTGGCCTAAAAAGGCGGATCTTGGAGAATCTTCCGGCTGGTTTACAAACGGCAATTATTGTGGCACAGCGGGACTATCAGCCGGCCCGGAATGGGAGCATTATGCCGCCCTGGGCTTAATCGGCCATAGCAAGCCGGCCATCGCCGGTCTGCAACAATTTGATTCTCCGCAGTCACGATTCTATCTGGGAGCAAGCCTGTGGATTGAAGGGAATGACACAGGAGCCGTAGAGATACTGAATTCCTGCGCCCTACCTGAGGCCAACAGACTTATAAATTTAATTAAAAAGCCTCAGATTGACGTGCTGGCTATGTCTGTCTGGGGTGAGAAGGAGTTCTCAGATCCAAAATTCCGGGTTCACAACACTGGAGTTCCCAGGCCCAAGATCAAATCGGACGGCTCGGTTGACGTTGACTCCTGTAAAATAGATGAACCTATTCTCAGAATAAAAGATAAAACTCCATTCGAACCCGATCTTTTCTTCGCTCACATGATTGAGTGGCAGTACCTGCCCTATGACCTTACTGAACTAGCCTGTCCAGTTTTTGGCACGACTTCCGATCTGGATCTCCACATTCACAATAACCAAACATGGTTACCCGCATTTGACGAAGTGATAACCGTAGGCAGCGAGGAATGGATCAAGGCATCCAGCTTGAGGCAGGGACCATCTTGCACGTACCCCAAACTGTTCGGAATAAGTACCGAGCATATCGTAAAGCCGGGGACTCTAGAGCGTGATGTGGATCTGTTCATATCCGGATCGACGACCATTTCCTATCATCCGGATAAGGCACGCCTTACACAAGAGTTGCTTTCAGACCACTCCGTTTACATTCGATGCATTGAAGGATTCCTGAATAAAACGAGTTACAATATTGAACTGGCTCGAGCCAAGGCAACTTTCACTTACGTTCGACATCCAGGGAGTATGCCCTCACGTGGCATCGAGTCCCTGGCCGCAGGTTGCGCTGTACTTGCTCAACCCGAAAGTGCCTTAAAGCTTTTTTTCGGTGAAGATGAGGGAGTTTATTCATACCAACCGGGCAGTTTAATCGAGAGTGTTCAAAAAATTAAAGAGAACTGGCAATCGATTGAGACCCAAGTCTTGCGAGGCTCAGAGCGGGTGCGAAAGGAGTTTGTCGTAGAAAGATGCGTTTCCCAATTCCTTCGCTATTTAACAGTAAAAACCGCCATATTAGGAGAAAAGCGACCTCGCCAAAATGTCCATAGCCCTCATCAAAAACGCGTTATTGGGAAACGTGGTTGGGGTTACCATACTCATGTTAATTTCCAGATGCTCAATCATACGGTGGAGGAAGCGAGCCGAAAGGAGCAACACAATCCATCCCCTCACAACCCCATAGACTCAACCCGTGAGGTTGACCTTTTTCTGCACAGTGATATTCCAAATCTAGCAAAAGATAGATCTGAGGTAATCTCAGAACGTTTAAAAAAGTCTGTTACGGATATGTTCCATAGAGGACTCGCGGCGCACCCTAATTCTCTCATATTGAAATTTAACCAAATCCGTCACTTCTTACATCATGGTGAGCCCGAACAAATCACAGATACTCTCGATGCAATTGAGAGCCTGCTGAACACCCCGAAGACTGAACTTCATTTAAATCCCTCAGAGGATATCATGCCTTGGGACTACTATGATCAGTTTTTCAACTATAGAAGTTATCTAGATCACACAACAGAATATTTGAGCGGCGGAAATACCGACAAAGACAAACTGCTGGATTTGATCCGTGCGTCTCTTGCCCATTATCTTGGGCTCTACACCGGAAAGATCGAGTGGCTGGAAAAAGCAGTGCAAGGGGATCAGCACTTCCCACACTACTCTCATTCTCTGGCGAAAGGACTATTTAACCGTAATGCAGAGGGAGATATGGCGCGAGCATGCGAGATATTGAGATCGTTGTTTCTCAAAAGCATTCTCATCGCACCATCTTTCATATTGCTCTCAAAAATTCACGATACCAACCCCGAGATCGTTCCCGATTGGGAATCACTTGAAAATCGGTTCCGTAAGTTTCGACGAATTGTTTTTCAATCAGGACCCTCGCCTGAACTGAACACTCAAAATCTTGTGTTACCCACAAATATGGATGCACTTCCTACTGCCTCCAACCGGAGAGAAAGTGAACTTTCAATAGAAAAGCCCGAAATTATATCCAGCCCGCATTCAATTCTGGCCAAGAACCCCAATCATCCGAAGAAAATATTGATGATTTCCTTCGAGTGCCCTCTTTGGAAGGACGCGCGTGCTTGGTCTTACAATGGCTTTTACGCTTTTCGTGATGCTCTACATGCACATGATATAGAAACATTAACCTTGCCGGCCATTGCAGGAGTTCCGTCCTCTCACAAGGCCTCCTTGCTTCTTCGCGCTGCTGAAATAACACGAGACTTATCTTTTGACCAAGTATGGGTGTGGATTACTCATAATGATTATGACCCTCAATTCCTTTCATGGCTCGAAGGTGTAGCCCCAGTGCGGGTTGGGGTTATTATGGAATCGATGGAGCATACCGAGGGGGAGGAGCAGCAATTCTCCAATTTGGCCGGGCGACGGGAGAAAGTGGTGAGTCACCTTAAATATTGTACACATGCCCTGACTTTTGACGAAGAGGACGCTGTCTCTCTGCCAAAAGAATTACCAATAAAGGCCCTGTGGTGCCCTCCTGTCGTCAACTGGAGGGATATCTGTGAATCCATCAATCTACCCGAGCCAAAAGCAGCAGAATTTCTTGGCACACCCTACAACGAGGAACGCAGGGAAATTCTGGCCCACCCAAATTTAAAAGGTATCCTTGAACACACGTTGCCCCCAGAGGAGAACTCCACTCTTCCTATAGAATTTGACAAGTTTCATGAGTCTAGCTTGGCGACTCTATATCAATGTTGCAGAACCAACAGTTCAGGGCAGCTTATAATAGATTTTGCCTGCGAATCTGGGTACGCAATCGACTTCTTCGGACAAATACACCGCGTTCGAAGGCATTTAAATGACATCTGGCAAAAGGGGCTAAGGAAAAGTTACACGCAAGTCAACTTGCCCTCGATCTTTAAATCGTATGCCGGTCGTGTCGTGGAAAGCATGGCGGCCGGGCGACCAGTGATTTCATGGAAACCCCCTAGGACACGTTCTCAGGCACTATTTACCCCAGGCGAAGAGATCCTATGGTTCGACCGGGATCAACCGGAGCAACTAGCCGAGCAAATTCGCTGGCTCCAAGCAAACCCTCAAGAAGCCAAGCGCATTGCCGAGAATGCCCGTCAAAAGATTTTGAAATACCATACAGCAGAAGTACGAGTTCAACAGGTGTTGAACTGGATCGAATCCGGTACAGAGGCCAATTATGGAGAAAGCCCGTTAATTTCCAAAACTGAACCCCAACCTATCCAAATTATGAACGAACAAACTGCAGCCCTCCCGAAAGAGCTTGATGACATCCTTAAGGAAGCCAATACCTGCTACGAGCAGGACGATTCGGATGGCGCTATAAATGCCTTAGAACAGGCACTGGAACTCACCGGCCGTCACCCTGTAATTCTCCGAGCACTTGGAACGCAACTGTTCTTGAGCAAGAGACCCACCTGGGCCAGAGCAATTTTTGAGGAATTTGTCACGGCCTGCCCTGAAGACGCCACCGGTCACGTGCAGCATGCCATTGCTTCATTCCACGATGAGGATACGGACGCCTGTGCGGCCTCATTAGAGAAGGCTCTAGTATTGGAACCGACTAATACAGATGTACTCAAACTAACTGCCGATATGGATGTCCGGGAAGAAAGATGGGGGGAGGCGCAAATTAAATATGAAAAAATTGCTGAAAGCGGAGGCATCACCGTAGAAGCATTACACGCACTTGCTTTCTGCCAAAGCAAGACTGGTGATGTTGAAAGATCAATCGATACGTACGGACAACTGTTGGAATTCAATGCTGATGATGAGCTGGCGCAACATAATCTCGAGATGCTCCGCAATAACCTCCAAGAATTATCGGCTAAAAATAAGGAAGCTTCTCCAGCGCCAAACGAAAGTGAAAATGAAGGCAATGATGCTAATAATGCCCTGGAGCAAGCGGACTTTTTTATGCAGGCAGGAAACCAACAAGCCGCATTAAAGGAATTAGAACGGTCACTATTAAAAAACCCTAAAGATGCACACTTGGTGGAGGCATTTGGTTCATTATTGTTTAGCCAAGGCGAACTGGAACAGGCTCGGGAACAATTCCGTAGGCTCATAGAGCTGACTCCTAGTGATGCCATGGCCTATACGCGCCTGGCCATGACGTGCCATGAACTAAAGCGCACAGAGGAATTCGAGTCCGCCCTCGGGTTGGCAATGGAAATTGATCCTGAACGGCCTGAAATACTGCACTTCCTTGGGAAATTAAATTTAGATCAGGAGCGATATCACGACGCAGGCCGGTTATTCAGCAAGCTGGTTGAAATTGAACCCGACAACGTCCAGAATCTTCTGGCATTGGGTTATTGCCTATTCAATGGCAAAGAAGAGACTGCTGCTACTGAAGTTTTTGAACGGGCATTACTGCTAGATCCGGAAAATCGCGTTGCCCTAGAGAGCCTTTCTGTGATCCGTGGAGAAACTTCAACAGAGGATATCCCCTCAACTGAAGAACCTGCTTCCATCCCCTTGTCGGAAATCCTAGGACAGGTCGAGCAGGCATTAACCGAAGAGGATAGTTCGAAGGCAGTTCAATTACTCGAGCAGGCATTGCATGAAAACCCCGAAGAACCTCGCCTATTGAATGCCCTAGGTAATCTTCATTTCAGAGAAGACCAAAACGAAAGAGCCGCCGAGTATTTCACTTTGCTAGCAGATGTTCTTCCGGAGGAAGTGGATACTCAGCTTCATGCTGCGATGATTTATCTTTTGTTGGAAGATTCCGAGAAATTCGAGTTGTTCATGGAAAAAGCACTCACTCTAGATCCTTCCAATCCTCAAGGCTTGAAGTTGCTAGCATCAGCAAACTTTAAGGCTGAAAAATATGACGAAGCGGCAAGAATATACGCTCAGTTATTGATTCAAATCCCTGAGGATGTGGAGGTGATTCTCGCCATGGGTGTATGTTTCCATCGCGTTCAAGACACTGAAACTGCCGAAGCCTGTTTCAAACGTGCCTTGGAAATTGATCCATATAACCAAATTGCCTCTGAGAACCTGCAGACCCTAGTGAAACCACAACATGCCAGCGAAGAGGCAGAAGTCGTCGACACAGATATTCTGACTCCCGTTGTAACGGTCGGTTCTTTGAATGAAGCTCATACCTTGTTGAAAGATGGACACCATCTGGAGGCATGGGCCCAGACAATACAAGCAATCACCAATCGTCCTTTTCACCCGGAAGCCTATCTATTGCTGACTGAAATCGCACTGACGACTGGAGATGAAGTGAAGGCCAAAGCCTGCTTGGATGAGCTTGTCAAGCTCTCCCCAAACTGGAGTATTGCACGGGAAACTCTTGATTCGTTAGAACAACAACAAAATCTAAATACTACGGACATTGACTGGCCCAACCTCCCTGCAATCTATCAAAATCGCATATCAGTTTGTATGATCGTCAAAGATGAGGAGCAATTCATCGAACAGTGCTTGGAATCAGTGAAACCGATAGCTAGCCAAATTGTAATTGTAGATACGGGTTCTACGGACCGAACCGTGGAAATTGCAAAAGAACACGGTGCCGAAGTATATCACTTCAAGTGGAGCAATGACTTTGCAGCAGCCCGTAATGCCGCACTAGAGCATGTCAGAGGCGATTGGGTGCTGGTAATTGATGCAGATGAAGTCCTGCCACAAGCAAGCCATGCTGCTTTGACGAACGACATCACGAGTGTCAATGTAATCGGGTACCGCATTCCCTTGATAAGCGTGGCAAAAAATAATGAGGGGACCGAGAAACCAACGGGCGATGGCCTTTGTCATGTACCTCGCCTTTTCCGTAATGCACCCGGAATCCACTTTGTCGGCTGCGTGCATGAGCAAGCATTTTCCGCTGTACAAGCACTTCAAGCCGAGTGGGAAATGGATTCCGACTTGAGCCAAGCTAATCTAATCCACTATGGCTACGACCCAGAAATTAAAAAGGAACGTAATAAGGTTAAACGCAATTTGGAACTGATGGAGATGGCTTTGAAAGAACGTCCCAAGGAACCCTCCCTCTTGATGAATTATGCGCTGGACCTTTTCAACGATGGTCAGATTGAAGCCGCTTTGGATAAGGATCGCGAAGCGTTCCAAACGCTCTCAGAGGTTCCTCGAGAAGATGTGTTTCCTGAGGTGCGTGAGCGTTTAGTCTGTATTTTCTGCTTCCACCTTCTTCAAGCCGAGTTATTTGAAGAGCTACTCGAAATCAGCACCAGCTCACTGGCAAAAGACTGTGGGCCAACGGCTTCAATCCACTACTCGCAGGCCTTAGCTCTATTGAAACTGGGGCGACATGAAGAGGCTATTGTCCCCTTGCAATCCTGCATCAATAAACGTAATGACCCCGTGCTAACAGCCCCATTCAAGGGAGTGGAGGAAGCCGGGCCGCATCATCTTCTGGCCGACTGCCTTGCAAAGACAGGTCAACAAAAGGAAGCCCAAGGGGAATACGATCTCGCATTGAATACGGATCCAACAAATACCTCGATCCGCTACGGATACGCGCAATTCTTAACCGAAATCGAACAACCTGAAAAAGCGATCCATTTACTTCACAAGGCGATTGAAAATGGAAGTATTGATTGCAGCTTATGGTCGCTTGGGAGCCAGATAGTCAATGCGCATATCAAAGATAGTGAAGTAGCTTTACATTGGACTGAATGCGCAATTGAAGAATGCTCCACTCATCCTGAAGCACTTAAACAAAGGGGCGTAGCCTTACTAACCGTCGGCCGATTTGCAGAGGCCCTCCCATTTTTTACAAAGGCCCCACAACACCCCGTCACCGAAGCGGCGAAAATTCTATGCCAGGTCTCCACAGACAAACCAATCTCACCAATCGATCTGGACAAGGAAGTTATTATTAGCACTGCATTCGTCCACTGGTATAGACGTTTGCTTGATTATGAAACCGAACAAGCTGCCCAGGGAATAACCGATAAAATCGAGCCACTGAAAAAAGTGCTTCCCACGGCTGCCAACGTACTAGAGGAAGCCCTTGCCGAGTCAAACGAATAGAGGACACTCCCAAACCAAGTACAATAATTCGTTACTCAACAAAGCGACTTTCCCCAGAGCCAAAGGTGATCAATCCCTCCTCAGTGGCCGTCATTGTCCACTGCCGGTTCCTAGGGTTTTTTACGGACTCCCTGATCTCCATTCTTCGCCCTGGGGTATAGGCAGATCTCCACAGAATAGAATCCGAGGAGGCTTCCCACATTCCCGTGTAATGATGAACCGGACCGCCTTCAAAAAAATAGAGGTATCGGTATATTCTATCCTGTGGATACCAAGTTTTAACCCACATAAAATATTCGGGCTTCCCTGTCCCATCAGGTCGAAATAAAGCCCCCTCATTGATCAATTCTTTGCCACTGCGTGACCAATGCATTCGACTGCGCCCTTTCATTTTTATTTTTGCACCATCGGGCAACTCAACCGTCTGAGTCTCCTCCCAGATTCCCACACGACCAAAACGCGCCATCTCGGGCGAAGCCGAAGCATTTTTTTTGTTAGGATCACTGGTGTCTCCGGCATACTTGATAATACTCTTAAGCTGACTAACGAGGTTAGTCTTAGTTGACATCTCAATGTTAAGTACTTTTTCCTCGTTACCTATAATGATTTCACTCATCGAAAAATTCACGTCGGAAGAACCCGAACGGATCAAGAGGGGAAACAAGGGTGTCCAACTCATCTTCGACATTCCGGCATCCCAGTTTCCCTCGAAAATTTGGACAGATCCATCATCTGAAAACCATGTGCTCCGATACCGATTGCTGCTCGCCGATGCATCGAAATGCTTAACCACAAAATTCTGCTTGGAGCCTAATCCTGTTCTTGTATCAGATTCAAACAGAGTAAAATGGCCATTTAGAGCACGGCGCACATACATAGCCGAAGAAGAAATATTTGTGACACCCTTTGAATCGATTAACTCGTTAAGCTGAATCCAGTTGCCTGGCGACCCAAAAACGTCCAATTCACTACGTGCCGAAGCATTTGTGTCGGGTATGAAGGAGTTCCCGTCCTCTTTTTTCTTACACCCTAGAAGAAAAACCCCGCACAGGATATACGACATAAACCTCACCGACCGACAGGGTAATATAACTTCAGTTGTGTGGAAAGCTTTTGAGCCGCCACCAAGGCCTGTCTGCAGTCATTAATATGAGTTTTCCGGTAGTAAATTGTGACGACATCTCGTCCAATGACCCCCTAGAAAAGTTTCCATCATATGTCTTATTTTAAAATATTTGTAACTTTTCTCGACCCTAGAGCATTTATATAGAGTACAGAAAACGTCACATCTCTCGGAACTCGAAAACTCGAAATGCCAGACTTTGAAAAAAAAGCATTGGCCACAGTTATTCACAAACGTACAATCAACCCATGCAAAAGACCCTCTCCCCGTTGGGCTGGCCTGTGGCTGCCCTGATTTGTGCCGGTTTATGGATCGGCTTCGCCAAGGCCCCCGTTCCCTCAGAAATCCAATCTAAAGCGCCCCTACCCTCTCTGGAAACTTATGTTGCAGCGAAGGATGAAAAAGCTGCCAAAGTCGCACCAAAGATACTTGGGGCCCTGCCTGCCAGTGCGAAACACATCCCGGGGGGAGCCACGGTCATCCTTTCGGCTAATATAGGAGAACTACTTGAAAAAGGAGGTTATGGTGACTTCTTAAAATCGGACATGTTCCAAGAACTCAAGGGCATGTTGGAAAATGAAACAGCCCAAAAAATCATGGAGAATCCCGCAGCCAGTGGGATTGATATTTACCAACCGGTTTATCTTTACATGAATTTTGGAGCTCCGGCTGAAGAATTTGGAGAGCCTGCTGTTACTGGAGGAATGATCGCTGCAGTGAAAGATTCCAAAGCACTGGACAAGGCACTGGACCTTGCAACAGCTCAAACCGGCTTGCCGGTCAATAAAACCGCCGAGAAAGGCTACACACAACTTTTCATGCAAGGCATGCCTGCAGCTGTCGGTTACTCGGATAAGGTGATGATTGCAGTAGGCACCAATGACCCAAAAGAACTCCCCAAGATTACACAAACCCTGGCCTCACGAATGAGTGGGAAAGGAAGCCTTAAGGATAACCGCATCACATCATTACTTCGTAACAAGCACGATATAGCCGCTTGGATGGATTATGAAAAATTCATGGAATTTGTTACGGGGATTGTTCCAGAAGGCGAGCTCGATGTCCCAGGATTAGATAAATTCACCAAGGACACAGCTTATGCCATGACCATGAGTTTTGAGGATGGCAAGGTATCTTCGGATATTATCGCTTATGGCAATGAAGACCTT
>CAZHJW010000039.1:0-16278 GCA_964533265.1 uncultured Pedosphaera sp. | reverse complement strand
CCGGTAGCGAATCGGTGAACCCTCCTCAGTAGGATAATAAGTGCCTAGATTGATTTCCCCACCCATACTCGGCATGCGGTTCACAAGACGTCTTTGATGATTGGTCAATTGCCGCTTCTGGAACGGATTCAATCCGTTACCTGAACCATTTCCTATAATTTTTGTAAGAGCCTTTTTAACCTGATTCTCGGTATTTTGTCTCCACTGGTACACCGAGATACCCGCGATCCTGGCCCGTGTTTCCGAACGACCCCGCACAGCACGACCGCTTAACTGTTGGGCCCATACAAAGTCAGGCACCAAAAAGAAGGCCAGTAATAGATAGATTTCTCTTCCGCATTTCATGTTTAATGCCTACTTGCCCGCGGGTTTTATAACCAAAGGAGGAGCGGGCTGCGTCGGCCTGCTGATACTGATATCAGGTGAGCCAGTCACGTTGCCCCCGGTCACCTTCAAGTGCGCTGCAGTTGCTGTATCGAGCTCCGCGTCTGAGGACTGATCCACACTGCCATCAGCCAGGGACACCTGCCCCTGATCCTTCATGAGGCTGGTCATGGTGACCATTGAAAGCCGCTGCACATCCCTCGGAGGCGTCGTCTCGGTGATATCATCAGGCCCCACAAAGCGCGTGGTCACGCCTGCAGGATTTTTCGCTTTCATGAACATTTTTCCGCGACTAACCCCCCAATGGCTACCAAAGGGTTTCAAGCTGGTGTATTCGGTGTTTCGCGAGAGACCCACAATTGTAGAGGGCGATAGCTGATCGCCCCCATGGCAAACCGAATAGCTTAACCCCCGTGTGTCCAACTGGGTTAAGCTCGAGAAATTCAATGACATAGTATCATTGAATTCGCGTGCCTCCGCATCCAGAGGTGAAAGCAACATAACCACCGAGTTGAACTCCGCACGAAGTGCCGGAATACAGAAAAGTGTCTCCACCTGGCGTGCCTTGCGGTTCGCCGGATGCTGACCCCGCATGGCAGGTCCACCCGTCAGGCCCTTCGTAAAAATGCGCTGCATTTCTATGGTGCAATGCCAGGGGAATTGACTGCCGTTGTCATTGGCAAACCCCTGCAAGGCCAAGGTGACCTGTCTCAGGTTGCCCGCGCACTTGATCCGCCCGGCCTTATTCTTGGCCTTGGCCAATACCGGCAGGAGCATGGCAGCAAGAATACCAATGATGGCAATCACCACCAGTAGCTCAATCAGGGTAAAGGCCCTGCTCTTTCCATTCCTACTCACCACAAAAACAAGCTATACAAAAGGGGAACCTGTGGCAACAGGAAAGCCCCGGCTCCCCCAAGGGGGCACCGGGACAGTTCCCTACAACCCAACAAGAAACTGCTAGTTCCATCTCCACCACTGCCGAGCACGGCTGAATGGCTTTCGTTTCTTCACTACAAGCCGACCATCAATGTCGCCCTGGGCACCTCCCCAGCCATCCACTACAAACTGGTAGTTGCGGCCCTTGCGCACATTGAAACGAACCCGACTGGTGAGTTTGCCTCCACTATCATCATCACGAGCCACACGACGGAGCCTGCTGGTTGTGCCTCCCCGATATACGGCCAAGATTGTGTCGAAGCTGCTCCCGCGCAGCCATAAGTCGGCTCGACCACCCCGTGGTGCAGTCCAGGTGAACCACACTGTTTTCTGAGGGGCAAAGTAGTAGTGCCGACGCTCGCCTTCCTCAGCCGTTGCCCCGATATTGCTGAAGCCTCCCAGCAGAACTTTGCGCCCGCTCAAGCCTGCCCGTTCATCGAAGTTATCATTCGCTGGCGGGTGAATAACCAACACGGTAAGACTCTGGCTCACAGGAGACAAGTCACCGTCCACAGCAGTGACCTCAAACAAGGCCTCATCGACTGATCGATCCATTGGCACTTCAACCGTGGCGGAGTAAATGCCGTCTCCAGCGTTTTTATCTGCTCCGTCACCGTCATCAGAAAAACCAAGTGGTTCTCCATTCAACGTACCGGTGATATCAGCCCCAATAACCGGACCATCATTTGTTAAGGTGGCAAACAAAGCGGCGGACCGCCCACCACGTAACGGTGTTTCAGAAACACTCAAACCGAGCTCGAGTTGCCCGTCATTCCCTCCACCCAACGCGTCGGCCGCATTCACTAGACCCCCACTAACAGTCCGACCCTCAAGTGAATCCAAAGGCACACTTGTGCTTAAGAGCTGCGCCTTGGCTTCGACGACTGATAATCCGTCGTTATTGGCCAACATTAACGCCATCACTCCTGCCACGTGCGGAGTCGCCATGCTGGTCCCGCTGTAGTAAGCATAGCTGCTGTCAGAATCTGAAACACTGGAGAAGATGTCCACGCCAGGAGCACCAACATCAACTGCATTCTTGCCGTAGTTTGACCAGCTGGCCAACTGGCCGTTTCGGTCAATGGCCGACACGGCAATGATGTTTCCAAGATCATAACTACTGGGATAGTGAGGTTGAGAATCTGTGTCCAACCCACTATTGCCCGCCGCAGCCACGAACACTACACCTGCATCCCGCGCGCGCAGGATCGCATCATAGAGCGCCTGACTATCGCCTCCGCCACCCCAGCTGTTACTGAGGATTCGAGCCCCGTTGGCAACGGCAAAGTCGATCCCGCTTATCGCTCCGCTGGTGTAGCCCCAGCCATCTGCACTAAGGAACTTGCAGGCCATCAGACTCACCTCCCACGCCACGCCAACGTGCGCGTTACCATCGTTGGCAGCGGCCCCTATCGTGCCTGCGCAGTGAGTACCGTGACCATTGTCATCCATTGGGTCACCATCGAAATTGACGGTATCTACTCCGTACACATTATCGATGTAGCCATCATTATCATCATCCACACCATTTCCGGCTATTTCATCGGGATTGTTCCACATTTGCCCAACGAGCTCCTGGTGTGTGTAGCGAATACCAGTGTCGATTACCGCAACGATCACATCCTTGGAACCGGTGGTGATATCCCAAGCTTTCACTGCATCAATATCGATTCCTTCTGTCCCACCATTCTGACCGGTGTTCAGCAGCCCCCATAACCAACCCTGTGCCAAGCCTTGATCGCCGGGCATAACGGTGCGACTAACCAAGAAATCAGGTTCAACTGATTCCAGTACACCTGAAGCCTGAAGCATCTTCATTCCAGCCAGAAGTGCCGACTCCCCTTGGCCTTCCTCCATCTCCACTGAAGCCTCAGGAAGATTTACCGCTGCCCAGCCGGCCGGATTTGGATCAGCAGCAACTGAAGCACCCACCGTCTCCAGACCCGCTTTCAGTGCTTTAATACTTACGCCCTCTCGGACACGTACCATCACACGTGAGGGATGCGCCGGCACACCCCGAACAAGTACAGCACCCTCGGGCAATCCATCGACAATACCTGCCGAGCCTGCGCCGGGCAAACGACCTGCCTGCGAACTATAACTCACTGAGTTAAACAAACGAGGTGGGAACACAGTCTGTTTCAGTGGTTCTTGATCACTTATCCGGAGACGGCCTGAATATGAACGATGTTTGCCTACAGTATGAACATTAGCTCGCAATAACCGAGCCCTGTCCTGGGCATTAACAGCAGAGACCCCGTCCGAAGATGAATCAGACTTTTGCTGAGTGATGAGCACCGGAAGCGTGATGCAGGCGGCAACACCAAGGAGGCGCACGAAGCGCGAAGCATTTTTTTTCATGGCTGGTTTTCCTTTCTTAAGGCCAGCCCGAGGAGCTAAGACAACTTAACCCATATTCACTGATCGCGCAAACAGAAGTCTAATTATTGCAATGTCACGGCTCAACTGAAACTTGAACCACAATTTCATTCTGCATCAAGAAACGTACGGTGGTCATAAGCCCTTGCACTGTTTGAACCTTCATCCCTTGGTAAACCCAAACGCCGTTTTGATTTTCATCGGGCTCACCAAATCCTTTGCGGATGACTTCAGAAGATTTACCCCGATAGGCGATATTTATTGACTTCTGGTTGACACTAAAAGTCCAAACCATCTTTCTGCCTAATGCCTCTGCTGCGGCAACAGGCTTCCCCTGAAGATTTCCTGATTGATCCCAATACGACTCCTGCCGAACCCCATCAGCACCAATTTTAACCTCCATCTTTTTTTTGCCGTTATCACGCCACTCTGTAATCTGTGCAAGAGCACCCTCTGCATAAACAATTTCTTTTTTTTCTATACCGTTATCATGGTATTCCATGATTTTACCGGAGTAGGGCGTCTCATCAATTTCGTAAACACGATAATATAACCCGTTCATCTCAAGCAAAACCGGGGCCTTATCAGGCTTTATCCTCAACCTCCCTTCAGGGGCAGAGGGCTCCGCTTGCATAGCGTTGTTTTCCTGAGATCCACCCTCTTCAGTGCCCGAAGGCTCTGGAGCAACGGGAGGCGCCTCCTCTTCCCCACCACAACCGCAAAGACCCCAAAGAAGGAAAAGATAGCCAGCCCCTAGGGAGAATTTGTTGCCTATCCAATTCATTTAATTGTGCCGAGAACAATTCGAACCGCTTTTATTTTCCCGTATTCAACCGTGAAACGCACCTGACACTCCTTGCCTGCAATTTGCACACCATTGTATACCCAATCACTCCCATCAACCGCATCCGGATCCCCAAACCCCATGATCACAACCTTTTCATCATTGCCAGTGTAACGTTCTATTTCACCTTCTACCCACTTACGCGTTCTTCCTTCAGGAGGCTCAACCTTTTCTTGTGAAATCATCGTGCCATTGGAATCATACTCACGCGTTTCTTTCAGTTCCCCGCCTTCATATATTTCCTCAGCCACTTTATTCCCGTTTACATACCATCGAGTCGACACACCCTCTACAAGCCCTTTCGCATAACTCGTTTCAGCCATCCTCTGCCCACCATCATACCATTGGGTGCCAACCCCTTCACGTAACCCGTTTTTCCACTTAGTTTCCGATGATTTATCTCCACTTTCATACCAATGCACCTCATCGCCAACTGGTTTAGATTGTTCGTAATTAACCGAAGACTTTAATTTTCCATTTCTATGCCACTCCTTGGAGGCTCCGTGCAATTCACCTTTTTCCCAATTATACGATGATGCCTTTTCCCCAGTTTCATACCAACCTACTGACTCACCGTCCTTGTTGCCATTGGTATACCGCACCAATTCCTTTTCCCGACCATTGCGATACCAGGTGATTTCCACACCGTCTTTCTTGCCTGCCTTGTATAATGCCTGCAATTCCCTTTTCGATTCCTCGGGATACCAGTGAACACAAGGTCCATCCAGCAAGCCGTGTTCATAAGAACATTGCCCTGCCCGATTGCCATTGGAATGCCACCAACGCTCAACGCCGTGTTCTCGACCACCATCAATGTGCGTTTCTTGCATTAACTTTCCATTCGGGTAATACCATGCTGCAGTTCCTGAGAAAGGGGTCGCCTGCCCTACCTCAAAATATAGCCCACTGATGTCATCGACCACCAACGCATCCACGGCCGAAACTTTTTTGGAAGAACCATCAGTTGAATCCGGAGACTGAGGCTTGGGGTTTCCGCATCCGATAAGAACAAGCACAAAAATGAGGAGAAACTGCATGACCCAAAATAACTGTAGCAAGGCCTTAAAAGCAACCATACCTTGGAGTATGTAAATATCTATCGGGTTGAAATATGCAAATTTTTTGTAAAAAAGGCTGTAATATAACGATTTCGGCGGATCAAAATTATTTGTATTTTTTTGTATCTTTACTGTACAACAAAACGTCTGGGTTGTTAGCTTGGCCTAGTTGCCGGGCAACCCAATAGACTGATAGAGAAAGATAATGACATGTTAAATAGAATCACACTACTCCTGCCGATGTCTCTAATGACATTGGTATTAGCAACTAACATCACAGTATATGGAGCGACTGGCACCAAAGGTCAGGGCTCTGGCGTCTCCACCGGAGGAAGCGGTGCCCCAGGAAGCGTCAAGGGATCTGGCGGGGGAGACCCATCAGCCAACCGGCGTGCCCTCAGATTTTCACCTGGCCAGCGTGTCTCAGGCAGGCCCCTGTTGGCGAACCCACAAGTGTTATCAGCCTATAAGGCGAGTATGAACCTCTCCATTACATGGCTGGTCAAGGAACAGAACCAAAAAGGCCACTGGCCCAATAAAGGAGGAAGGGTAGCAGACACCGGTCTGGCGATCCTCTGCCTCTTGTCCTATGGGGTGCTACCGCAGGATAAAACACCTGCCGGAGCAGCAGTCGCCACTGGCCTCGATTGGCTTGCTTCCAAGGTAAGCAAACAGGGTGACATGCGCGATAGCGGTCGTATGTATAGCCAGGCCATTGGGACATGGGCCCTTGGAGAGGCATATAACCTCTCGAAGCAGGCACAATATAAGAAGCCCTTAGAGGATGCTACTGAGTTCCTTATTAAGTCACAGCACCCAAAATCTGGCGGATGGCGCTACACCCCACCCCCTTTCAAATCTGCCTCGGACATAGGTGACACATCAGTAGGCGGATGGGCAATGCCGGCTGTGGCCAGCGCAAAACTTGCTGGCGTGCAAGTCCCCAAAAAAGTCACTGACAATGCTAATGACTATTTGGACGCGGTATCGGGTGGTAAAGAAAAAGGTCTATACGGTTACTCAAACTCGAGACGACCCACGCCAAGCTGCACTGCCATCGGCATGTTTTGCCAGCAACTGATTGGCAACCCCAAGGCCCCCAATTATAAGGCGAGGCAGGGTGAATCAGCGAAGCTCCTCTCGGCGAACCCACCTTCTGCAGCCCTTAACACGCACGCAGCGGGTTGTGGCATGTACCACTATTATTTCTACGGTACATTGGCAATGTTCCACCACGGAGGAACCCCGTGGCAGGATTGGGAAGACAAGCTCATTTCACCTCTAATGAAAGCACAAAACGTGGATGGCAGCTGGGATCCCGTAGCCTCTAAAAAACCGGCCACCAAGAGCAAAGTGATTTCAACAGCATGGGCGACCATGTGTCTCTCGGTTTACAATCAAGTACTGCCGGTTTTTAACATGGGCAAAGGCGGCAAGAATACGTCAGTAGGCGGCGGAGCCCAGGGCAAAGGTTCTTCGGGCCAATAAATTAGAAAGTTCTTTCTCTATTAAACAAGGCCAGCTGGAAACAGCTGGCTTTTTTAGTTTTTATTGAGATTTACCTAAAAACTTTCCCTAGAAGAGACAGCTCGGTACTCTTAGATCAAATGAGAGTGATTGCCTCCCTTGTTATACTTGTATCGGGCTTCTTCAAGGCTGATGCACAAGCAATAGCGGAAGATACTTCTCCGAAGAGATTTAGAACCCCAGAGGCCTTGGGTCGTCACTTATTTAAAGCCATTAAAACCGGCAACTACAATCAGATAAAAAACGCCTCAACCCTGGCGCTTACCCCAAAAGATATGAAAGACATTGGCCAAAATCTCATCAAAGCGGTGGAGCAGAAAATAAAGGCTGGAGATTACGAAAACCCGGCTAATGGGCAGGCCGTTATACAGGGAATACGCGGAACTTTTCTGGATAATGAAGAAATAACGAAGCAATTTGCGAAACTTAAAAAAGAGGAGAAAGCTTTCAAAGATTCATACAACCAAATACACGGCATGGACAAGACCCACGGATTTGAATGGCAAAAAACTAAATACCTTAGAACTGACTCCTCAAACATCAAGAAGGACAACGAAATCCCCATGCCCATCGGAAATCTTTTCATCCACTTTACGGCTAACGACAAAGAATTCCGCATCAAATTACCCAACTGCGCCAATCCCCCTAAACTCGGCTGGATCACGGACTCAGACCCTTTGACTCTGGAGCCTGTAAACAAAACTAAATAATCATCATGGAAAATCTACCGGCTATTCTCGGCACTCTGTTCATGCTTATCATGCTTCAGGCTGTCTTGGGCTTTGACAATTTACTCTACATCTCGCTCGAATCGAAGCGAGCCCCGGAAAAAGACCAGTCAAGGGTTCGTAAACTGGGCATTGGCTTGGCGGTGCTGCTGCGCATTGTCTTGCTCTTCCTGTTAATCTCGATGATCGATAAGTTCCAGAGCACGTGGTTCGCTCCTAACTGGAAAGGCGTAATCGAGGGGGATTTCAACCTTCATGCCATCATCGTTCTCCTGGGGGGGATCTTCATCATATACACAGCTATGAAGGAAATCTTTCACATGATCATAATAGAAGATTTCGAAAAACAGGGCGAAAAACGCGAAACCGAATCCAGTAATAGTGTGATCGCAAAAATCGTCATCATGAACCTGGTGTTTTCCTTTGACTCCATCCTGAGCGCCATTGCATTGACCTCTAAAGATGGAGGTCCGGCCAAGGACTCATTCTGGATCATGATGATTGCTATTCTTGCAGGCGGATTAATCATGATCCTGCTTGCCGACCGGGTTACCGAGTTCCTCAAGCGCAACCGGATGTATGAAGTACTTGGCCTCTTCATTCTCTTTGTTGTGGGGATATTGTTGGTTAGCGAAGGCGGACACCTGGCTCACCTGAAATTGGCTGGCCACGAAATTCAGGCCATGAGTAAGGCGACTTTTTACTTTGTGATCACCGTGCTGGTTCTGACTGAAGTTGTCCAAAGCAGGTATAAAAGAAAACTGCTTCAGGACAAACAGACTCCCGCCACCTCATAAAATGTCCAAGCATGCTTTGCCCCAAATGTAGTAAAAGCTTATCTCCTTGTTCCAAGACTGGCGCCCACCAATGCCGATCCTGTAAAGGCTATTGGGTTGAGCCATTACCTTATACCCTAAAAGCGCAAAGTAGAATTACACATAAGGCCATTGACAATATTCGCGAAATTTCAGGTAAGGCCATTAACGATATTCGCGATCAAAAAGCCAAGCAACAACCCAAGCTGAAATGCCCAAAAGACAAAGACGCCCTATACGCATTTTTCTACGACGAAGTCGAACTGGATTATTGCCCAAAATGCAGAGGACTCTGGTTTGATGACTCGGAGCTGGATAAGCTTAAGGCAATTAAACAACAGCAGGCGGAGCTCTTCTCATTGAGAAGAGCTGAGCTCTTCTCAAAATCCACTGGAACTGGAATCTTCCCTGGAACTGGAATCGGAACCGGAGCACTGGGGGAGGGGCTGGAAGGTTTCTTTGCACTTTTCGAATTCTTGGAATTCCTCGAAATCTTAGGATAAATCAAAATTACTAGTAATGATGAACCCTCTTCTTTGCCTCAAATGTAATAACAAACAATTAATTGAGCTTTCTCTTGGCTCAGGAATTCACCGGTGCGGCAACTGCTCCAGCCATTGGCTCGATTACAAGCCGGTAGAGTCCTATTTGGTTGAGAGAGATGAGATGACAGCCAAAGCCTTCCGGACCATCTGGGATTTAAAATCTGAGAAAAGCCCGGCTTTAAAATGCCCGCGAGACCACTCTGATTTACACTTGTTTTCCTACAAGGAAATCGAACTAGACTTTTGCATGGAATGCAAAGGGCTGTGGTTTGACGCCCTGGAAATGGAAAGTTTCACCAATCTTGAAGACGTAGAGAGAGCTAAATCGATTAAAAATAGTTCCAGTCACGAGACTAGTGTCGTCCCAGAATTGTGCTTTCTGCCATTTGCGGTTATTTTTGAAATCCTAGGGGGTGGATGACCATGATTCTTTCGGAGAAAAAAATCTTATTTGCAGCCTTCATAACATCTGCTGCGATTGGATTTTGTGCAGAAAACACCAAGGCCCAGCAAAATTGGGGCCAATGGAGAGGGCCTTTGGCCACGGGATACGCACCGCACGCAAACCCACCCATTGAATGGAGTGAGACCAAAAACGTCCTGTGGAAAACCGCCCTGCCCGGTCTTGGCCATTCCTCACCCATCGTGTGGGACAATCATGTTTACCTGACAACCGCCATTCCTATAGGGAAAAAACTCTCCGTCCCAAACCAGCCCGCTGGAGCCCATAACAATCTAGACCCATTTCAAAAACTGCAGTTCACAGTTCTAGCTATCGATCGCAAATCAGGGAAGATCCTCTGGCAAAAAATGCTCCAAACCTCCCAACCACATCAGAGCACACACGAAAGTGGCACGTGGGCCTCCAATTCCCCGGTCACCGATGGAGAGTATGTTATCGCCTCCTTTGGTTCGGCTGGCGTCTTTTGCCTTAAAGCAAACAATGGCGAATTGGTCTGGAAAAAAGACTTGGGCAACATGGAAGTAAAACATGGCCACGGAGAGGGAGCTTCCCCTGCCTTGCATAAAAACTCTCTAGCCATCAACTGGGACCACGAAGGCGAATCCTATGTTACCGTTCTCGACAAACGCACCGGCAAGGAGCTTTGGAGAAAACAACGCAATGAGCCCACCAGCTGGAGTACCCCCATCATTGTGCAACAGAATAAACAGACGCTACTCATCATCAGTGCGACAAATGCCGTGCGTGCTTATGATTTGGCCACCGGGAAAGTCCTTTGGCACGCCACCGGGTTGCCTCACAACGTTGTCGCCTCCCCTGTATATCACGATGGCATTGTGTACGTCGGAGCCAGTTATGAAAAACGCACCATGTTCGCCATTAAACTCACCGGTGCTCGCGGCGACCTCACTGGCACTGAGAACATCCTTTGGACTCGTCGTGCCGCCACACCTTATGTCCCTTCCCCACTACTAATGCCTGACCAAACCCTTTATTTTTTCCACCATTATCAGGGGTTTCTTTCGAAGGTAGAAGGGATCACAGGCAAAGACCTAGGCCCCTTTCGTCTTGGGCCAATGGGCAATTTCTATGCTTCCCCGGTTGCCGCCAAAGATCGGGTTTATTTGACCGATCGCAAGGGGCAGACTCTCGTCATGCGACACAATCGTGAACCGAAAATGCTTTCGCTGAATAAGCTAAAGGATTCTTTTAGTGGATCAGCAGCCATCTCGGGCAATGCCCTCTTTTTACGCGGGGAAAAATTCCTCTACTGCTTGGGCTCAGGCTCTGCAGCAGGAGGAGACTGACGTTTAGGAAGAGGTTGCCGCTTCGGCAAATCCCAAGCCTTGAGCCAGCGCGTTCTTTTACGCTCAAACCCCATCTCCTTAACCATACGCTCCTCCATATCCGGCAAATGAGCAGCACCATAAAAAACGGCCAAGTTCTTTTTTCCTGCTGTCATTTCCTTGCTGAGCACCTTAAGAGCAACTATGTTACGATCAGTTAGAATTACTGACCCTTCTTTTCCGTTGAGCCCTGCAGTCAGGCGCTCCATCTCATTAAACTGTCGGGCCAGAAGATATTTCAACTCCACCGATCGTGTTGGGCTTAGGAGCGCACGTAATAATTCGGCGGTACTAATATCTGCAGGCCGTTTACCTTTTTTGGCACGGGCAGCCATGTCTTCGCGCATGAGTTTGAACATTAACATAAACATACTTTCCCCGCGCGCCTGTTGTTGCTTCTGAAACTGCTTTGCAGTCATATCCGCGTGCACAAAATTTTTCGCAGTATAATCAACCTCATCCAGTTGATATGCCAAATCCAGTTGCTTTTGCATAAAAGTCTGCATCATGCTCACTCCGGATTGCGGACGCCCCTTGAATTGCGCCGGATCCAGATCTGCAGGCTTCACCATTTCGTAGAGCACCGAATCATACTGCTTAAACTGCTTATTCAGTTGATCATAGTATGCTTTGTCACCGATGTGAACCGCACCCACAAGATCCACCTTAGCCCCGGTTTCTTTGTGCCGTAGTGAGATAATACCGACCTCAAGTGCTCCAGCCCCCTCCTTTTCCTGAAAGCGCAAATAAGCTTTTTCCGCAACCGGCTCAGCCCCCAATAATCCAAAACTGATAAATGCTAACGGCATCCATTTCATGAGCTGAATCTACTCCGAAAGAACATTTCAAGCAACGCCCATTGCACATTTTCATTAATGGATTATATTGCTACTGGCATGGATTCATCCAAATGGTACTACCTCAGGGCGGGCCAACAACGCGGTCCAATGAACATCAAAGCCCTTCAAGGACTCCTTGAGTCAGGCACGCTCCCCTCAACCACACTGGTCTGGACAGCGACGCAACCGGACTGGCAACCGGCAAATGCCACCACTTTATTAGGGAACCACAAAACCAGAGAAAAACACAAATGGCTCAAGGCCGTCGCCGTCTTATTTTTAGTTTTGGGTGCAAGCTTTGGGTTTAAACATTTTTGGGAAAGCGAACCCCCTACAAGGGTTTTGGGTGAAAAAATTAATTATTCTGGCATCCGGAATCCAACAATAGAAAAACGCATTAGCAACCCTGCAAACATTCAACCCGGTGAACAGCAATCCCTAGATCAATATAACAATCTCCAAAGCGAACATGGACGCCTCAAGGCAGCCTTTGCCGCCTTGCAAAAAAGTGTGGTGGAAAAGAAAAACGAAAAAACACTCAGTGCAGCAACCCTGCTTAAACTTCAGGCAGCCAACAAGGCTTTGGCCGAACAAGTTGAAGCATTGAAAGAAAACCAAGCTGATCCATTAATCAAAACAAAATATGTAGGATTAGCCAGACAGTACGCTGAATTGGAAGAGAAGTTCTCGCAGGGTAACCGTAAGAGACAGGAGCTTGAAGCACAACTTCAACAGAAGCAACCGAACTCAAACCAAAAAAAACTAACACAACTTACCGAGCAACTAGATAAAGTCTCTTCCGAACTTAATGATAAAAAAGCACGCATCTATACCCTTGAAGAAAAGCTTAAGGCTTTACGGGTAATACCACACAACACCAAGAACATCAGGTCAACATCGCCCGACAACTCCTCCACTCCCCTAGCACGCGTTTCCAGTGTAAATCTTAAGAAAGGAGTGCTCGTGCTCAACAGTGGATCAAACATCGGATTTTCACCCGGAGACGCTCTTCGAATCATCAGCAAGAACAACGGATCTTTTCTTGGATACGCACGCATTCAACAGGTTCTCCCCTCGAGAGCCATAGCTAATTTTAATGGAAGTACAATTGCCTCGCTAAAACCGGGTGACCACATTTTTCGTTAATTTGGTTAATAACCTTAAAGACACTTTCTTGATTTTCTTCTCTGCTGAATTAGGCTCATTCACAGGGAGATGAGTAGTTCAAACCAATGGTTTGTCGCATATGATGGGGAAAGGGCAGGCCCAGTTGATGTCCAAACTTTGGCCGGGATGATCCAATCAGGGCGTCTACCTGCCGATGTACTTGTTTGCCGCGAAGGCATGGAGGACTGGCTTCCTGCCAATGAAGTTATCGTATCTAGAAGGCAATCTTCACAAACGAAAACTGCCGAAAAACCCGTCCAATCTGAAGCTTCAAACAAAGCCGTCTACGCGTTGGGCGCAATTTTGGTGGCAACACTAGCCGGCAGCGTAGCCTACTCCGCCGTACAGTCCAAGAAACACGCTCAAGCTCTTACTGATCAGGCCAAGGAGAATGAAGGGGAAATTTCGGCCCTCAAGAGTACAAATAAAGATCCAGTGAAAGGCTCTCTTGAGTTTGCCACTCTGCAAAAAGAAAACCGCCAACTCATGGAATCGGAGGCCGCGCATGAAATGGATAAAGCTCACTACGTAAAGTCGATTAGTGATCTTAATGCCTCGAACATAAAGTATATTGCTGACAACAGGAAACTTTTGAACGAACACCGGGAAGCCACCGACCGTCTGGCACAACTGTCAAAACCCGGAGGAGAAATCGACAATAGAGTCAAAGAAGCCAACCAGAGAGCTACTCTTGCCGAAGCAGCCGCTTTAGCCGCCAAAGAGAAACTGGTTGAAATAACCCTGCAGGCCGAAGCACAAGCTGCCCAGTTGCAAAAACAAATCGACAAGAACAGTGTCTCAGATGTTCTAAAGCGTCAGGAAATGGAACAGGCCAGCAAGGCTCTCGCCGAAAAATTAACATCCACAAGCAGTCAACTTACGGCCGCATCCAATCAGATATTAAGCCTAAAAAGGCAATTGGGTGAATCTCCGTTAAAAATCGGCACCCCCAACGGACCCAAACCTCCTGTTACTCCGGATTACTTCACGGTAATTGGAAGCACTGATGATCAATTCAACTTTGCGGTAATCAACAAGGGGAGTGTAGACGGGGTCAAGGTTGGGGATAAATTTCGGGTAGTCAGCCGGGAAAGTCGTGAAACCGTTGCAATGCTTACCATCACTCGTGTACAGGCGATGATCGCCGTGGGCAATCCCGGCACAATTAGTGTCAGCCGGCTAAAGCCAAAAGACCTAGTATATCGGGAGTAGAACACTCTCATTCCAAGCCTTTGAGATTGACTTATTCACAGTCGTCTACTAGGCTATTCTGATGCCAAAACTTTCCCAAAGCACTTGGTTTCCAGTGTTATGTAGTCTGGTAATTACTATTGGAGCCTTCGGCGGCCTTACGTATTGGATGGTCGGCAAAATAACCGCCGATCAGTTGCATGCAGCCAATGATCACGGCAAAGCAGAGGTTCAACCCGAAAAGAACGAGGCAGAGGTTCAACCCGAAAAGAACGAGGCAGAGGTTCAACCAGAAACGCAATGGGCTGACGTACCACATAACGCGCACAAGGCAGAGGTTAATCCAGAAGCCGATGGAGATATCAAACCCCTTACCCCTCATTGGAGTTACGAAGGTGAGACCGGGCCAGATCATTGGGATCAATTTGCTAAGATCGCCAAAAGCGGGATTCGCCAATCACCCATTAATCTGATCACCGATAAATCCATTACCCCCATCAACCTCAATCCAGTCATTTTCCATTATCAGGACTCAGTTTTTACCCTAAATAATAACGGCCATACAATTCAAGCAGACTGCGACGCAGAAAATAACAGTGTTCTCATCAACGGCCATCACTACGCCTTATTGCAATTTCACTTTCACGCGAAAAGCGAACACTTAATCGACGGGAAAGACTACCCCATGGAGGTTCATCTGGTTCATGTTATCTCCGATAAACATGAGGACGCCCCCCCTCCTGTAGCTGCAACCATGCCAGCACCAAAGTCGCTTGCTGTCGTGGGAGTAATGATTAAGGAAGGCAAAGAAAACGCCTTCATTAAAAATCTGTGGAAGAAAATCCCCGAGGCAAAGGGAACACCGGTTCATTATTTTATCACCGGACAAAATGCGAATGCCCTGTTACCTCCTCCAGGAAAACAATCTTTTTACCGGTATAATGGTTCACTAACCACTCCACCCTGTACTGAAAATGTGTTGTGGACTGTGATGGATGAACCGATTGAGTTCTCCAAAGAGCAAATTGAGGCGTTCACAAAACTATACAAAAAGAACAACCGGCCTGCACAAAAACCTCACCAGCGTTTTGTTTTGCGCTATCAGGATGTAGGAAACAACCCTGTACACCCTTCCACATCGCCCGTAAATGCCCCCGAAGTACCGAGCAGCCAGCCAGCCGCTCCAGGTCAACCATCTATACCCGCCCTTCCTCAGGGAGAAGTCGGCCTTCAGCCATCTCCCATCATACTTAAGCCGGCCCCTTTCAAGCCGGCCACGCTTGCACCCATTATCCCCAAACCGATCAAGCCAGCTTTGACGGTCAACGAATAGAGCGTAATCTGGAGCGAACCTGGGAATTGGACCGGCGCCTGTGCCGGTCCAGCCAAGTGTAAAGATCTGACACGGCTTGCTCGTACTCAGGCAGTGATTCTGTTAAGTGCCGGTTATTATTCCGCCGCTTCGAATTATTCGTTTTAGCCAGTTGTTGCTGCATACGCAGCAGTTCACAGCACCGCGCATGCCACAACGGAAGTTATTCACAGTAATAAAAAAGATTATACCGTGGCCTTACTTCACTGCATCAAAAGGAAGAGCCAAAGTGTCTGCAGCCGCTGAAAAAGGTAAATCAATAATCATTGCCGGCACACGTGCCACACCCCAGTCAGCTTCAGAATAGTTTTCACTAAGATTCCTTACACCCGGATACGCTCCCCCCTGATTCTGCACATTACGCGATTTCAAAGAGGAACAACCAACAAAAAACACAGTCACTAATAAGAGACCAACTTTTGGAATATATGATTTCATAATAAAAAACGGTGGCAGAAATTAAACACAAAACCAGCAACCCCGTTGATTTCTTTGAAACTACCCCCCTGCTCTTCAAGTGTCAACGACACTAAAGCACAGATAACCGATGGAGCAAGAAGCCAAACAGACGCTTCCCTCCGGGACTCGGGTGTTGCCCCGCTCTCGCGGGGTAAGTAGGTTTTCAACATGCGACAATTCGTATTGATGATTGCGGTGATGGTAGCAACTGGATGCCAAAGG
>CAZHJW010000038.1:8223-16843 GCA_964533265.1 uncultured Pedosphaera sp. | reverse complement strand
ACCGAGAAATGAACGATACCGGCCATGTCAGTCTCGCTGAACTCAACCTTGCGGGAAATTGAGAATTCGTGTTTTGGCATGGATATAATTAAGCCATCTGGGGGTTTTTTTGTGAAACTAAAGGGTTGCCCAAATTTAGTTCTTTTGGCACTTCACAGAAGTCTTCTACACACTCGAAAAGACGAGAGAAATCTTTGTTTACATCACCCGATAGACAGTCAGTGACATCGCCGGCAATATCCGGATACTTTTTAACCAGCTCGGCGAAGCTGAAATTCTCGCTGTAGAAGGCGTAACAAAGCTTGCGCATATTCTCGATTCCCTCCCTGAGAGAACGGGCATACTCCGTGAATTGCTCAGGTGAGAGATTCCCTGCCTTGAAGCCTTCTTCAGCGGCGTCGGCGGCCATCACTCCGCTCTTAAGGGCTAGCATCAGTCCGCTCGAAAAAACAGGATCCAGGAAACAAAATGCATCACCCAAGAGCAATAGACCCTCAGAGCCGCAATGGCGTGAGTGATGGGTGAATTCGTTTGTGATATAGAACTCAGAGATGCGTTTGGCCGGGCCTAAGTTTTTCTTCACCCATTCGTTGTTTTCTATTTCCCGTTCCAACATTGCTTGGGGATTACGTATTCCATCACGACTGAGATACTTGCCCTCGGCTACCACACCTAAGCTTAACCGGTTATGGTGCAGAGGAATCCACCAGAACCATCCTTTCTCGGGAACAAAGGCTACCACGGTTGCTCCTTCATCAATACCTTCCTGTCGAACCGCTCCTTCGAAATAAGCCCATGTTGCAATCTTATTAAGGTAAGGGTCACGTTCGCGCCAACCGTTTCGAGTTGCCGTAAAGGCCTCTTTGCCTGTGGCATCAAATGTAAGCGGTGCATAAAACTCTTTCTGCTTCCCCTCCTTGGTGACGGCTCGCACACCAATCACTTTTTTCTCCTCCCAGATCAGTTCCTTAACCGAGATTTCCTCAATTACTTTTGCTCCTTTCTCACGGGCATTGTTGAGCAGCATCAGATCAAAATCCGCACGCATCACCTGCCATGTTTGTGCTACGGTTTCGCGGTCGTACCGGTTGAAGAAATAGAAGGGTTGGCTTGCCTTACCGTCGGGTGAAATAAACTGGACGCTGTATTTTTTGGTAAAAGCTGATTCCTTGAGCTGATCAATCATCCCTAAACGTTCAAGCGGTTGATAAGTGAAAGGAATTAGCGACTCTCCAATATGGTAGCGAGGGAATCTTTCCCGTTCGAGAACAAGTACGCGGCGCCCGTTTTCTGCTAGAATTGTGGCTGCGGAGGAGCCAGCAGGACCTGCTCCAATTACGATTACATCATAAGAATCACGGTTTATCATTATAACATCCCACAATTCATGCTGGCGGCAAAATTTCTACAATCTCAGCCAAATTATCGTTGTTTATACCACGGTGGATATTACAGCGTCCATATAGACCGGTTGATTTAGACAGTCCAAAGGCTTGGGTAATTAAAGGATCAGATTGAACCTGAAAATAAGCCTGCGGACAGCTTTGGTGCTGTATGGCATGATCACCAAGTATGGTCCCTAATGGGACGCTTTCTCCCAGGATTAACGCTTGAGATTGTTCTGTGAAGTGTTCCAGATGAATTGTAATTGCGCCAAATTCAACAGGCTTGTTTTCAGGGCTCGATTCCAAAACTACCTCGCGCTTGTAGGTAGTCTCATTTTGTTCCCGTCCAAGAAGTCTCAAGTGGATTCGGCTACCGTGGAATTCTTCAAGTGTTGGGGTCATGTCGTCGGCATGAACGAGCAGTCGACGGTACGGTTCAGGCATATCGACCCCGTCGATCGGTATGAGTTCGGGGGCAGATTCGCCTTCGCGTTGATAAAAATCCAGAAGCGGCCGTGCCGCCTCCTCGAGTGAGATAGTGTGAATTATTTCAGTCATTAGGCGTAACGTGCATTGCGGTGTTCAGGCAGGAAAAACTCGTGCAGTAGACGGTCTACTTGCAACAGGCCTTCTCGGTTAATATTCACATGATCACCGTCGATTGTGAGAAAACCCCAGTCTGCAATGCGCTGCAGTGGCTCGGTAAAGCGTTCTGCGGGGTTGGCGCCAAACTTGTCGGTGAAATACTGTAGGCTCACCGATCCAAGCTTGAGTTGCAGGATGAATTCACGAATCAATCGTTCGTCATCACTGGGTGTGAGCGCGCGGTAAATCGGTAGTTCTCCGTTATTGAGCTGTTCAACGTAGGGATCAAAGTCGTGGTGATTCTGGTAATGAGTTCCACCGATGTGGCCGAAGGAGGCGACCCCGACCGCTAGCAAATCCGCGCCGGCCCAGAGTTGGTCGCGGTATTCGAAAGTAACGGTGGAGGAATCCTTTACGGCTGTGTATGCACTTGTAACGGTATATCCGTTCTTGGCTAGTTCGTTGTAGGCGTAATTAGTCCAGCGTCGCTTGGTTTCCCAGTCGGCTACTGGTGCGGCGAGTTTGCCATCCTCCTTCATACGTTTGTAGATGGTAGTATTGTATGGCACCTCCATCTGATAGATCGTTATGCTGTCAGGCTGCATCTCGATCGACTTGGCTACGCAGGCTTTCCAGTTGTCTTCGGTTTCATCAAGCATCCCAGCGATAAGGTCGATATTGATCTGCTCAAATCCAATTTCCCGGGCGAAGCCATAGGCCCGGTCAATTTCTCCTCCACGATGTGCCCGGCCATTAATCTCAAGAATGTGATCGTCAAAGTTTTCTACTCCCAAACTTAAACGCGTGACACCGATTTCGTGGATGGTTTGGAGTTTTTTATCTGTTAGTGTGCCCGGTTCGCACTCAAAAGTTACCTCCTTCACTTCATCCCAAGGAAGTAATGACTTCATGCCGTCAGTCAGGTGATGGAGTTGACTACTCGAAAGATAACTGGGAGTGCCTCCTCCAAAATAGACAAAGCTTGGGTTGCGACCACCAATAAAAGGCTTGTTGGCATAGATTTCCAGCTCTTGAAGCATTGCGTCAAGATAGCTCTTGATCGCCCCCGAGTCCTTGTCCGTGTACACGCGGAAATAACAGAAATGGCAGCGTTTGCGACAGAATGGGATATGTGAATAGACCCCCAAGGGGATGTCCTTTTTGGGTGTCTGCTCCATTACCGCATCAATTTTAGGCACGTCTTCCTTTTTCCAGAAGGAGAACGGTGGGTAATTAGAAACGAAATAATTGCCAACCGTCGTCTGGGTTTCCAAAGGCGGTTTATTGGGGAGTGGAGGCTCGGCCGTTGTATTCATCATCCTTATTGTTCTGATGCGGTGGTCTCTTATCAGATTAGGCGTAAACTAGTATTCCCTGAACACAGGCCAAATATCCCCATTAAAAGAGCAAAAAGCAATCCAATTGTACGTGCACGTACTATTCGGAGCCATGCTAGAATTCCCAAAAAAAGAGTGTTCTATGGGATAGATTAATCCTGTCAGAGTGCTTTGACTCCCGATTTTTCCGTGCGATAGTTGCTGCCTTGGCTGATGATTTCTCCAGTGATGCGTTGGTTTTAATAGCTCACGGCAGTACGGTGAACACGCAATCCAGTGCTCCGACTCGTCGATTGGCTGATGTCATTCGTGAACGAGCCATTTTCAGTGAGGTGACCTGTGCCTTTAAGTTGGAAGTTCCAAAAATTGGCGAGGTAACTAGTCTAGTGAAGGCAGGGAGGGTTTTTGTCGCTCCGGTAACTATCAGCGAAGGACAGTTCACTGAGGAAACTATCCCTTTCCATCTGGGCTTGTGTACCAAAGGTGAATGCGATTGCCCAGTCGGGCAGTGCAATTATCCTAGAACGGGGACGGTAAAAGGAAAAGAGCTTATTTATTGTGAGCCCGTCGGCACACATTCTTCAATGACAGACGTTCTCATTGGACGGGCACAGGAAGTTGTAAGAAGTCATCCGTTCCCTCGTGAACCTCGCCCCAATGAGATCTCTTTGATTATTGCAGGGCATGGAACCAAACAAAACTCCAATTCGCGCAAGGCTATTGAGGCACAAGTGGAATTAATTCGGACGAGAAATGAATATGCAGATGTTCAGCCCGCTTTTATGGAGGAAACTCCATTGATTGCCGACTGTTACGAGGCCACTGATGCCAGACATATTGTCATAGTTCCTTTCTTTATTGCTGATGGTTTACATACTGTTGAAGATATCCCGGTGTTGTTGGGGGAACCCGAATCAAGGGTCCGGGAGCTCTTGGAAACTGGTCAACCCACGTGGCATAATCCAACGGAACGTAAAGGCAAGCTCATTTGGTATACCAAGGCAATTGGCAATGAACCTTATCTGCCTGAGGTAATCTTGGAACGCGTTCGTGAAGCTGCTCGGCAACTTTCCGCTTTGAGAAAGCCGTGTTGAGCGGCATTATCTCTGCAAGTGGAATTCCCGAAAATTACTCTTATTGGTGTTGGTCTATTGGGGGGCTCTGTAGGATTGGCTGCCAAACGAAGAGGGGTAGCCGCGCAGGTCGTGGGTTTTGTTCGTCGGCCGGAGAGTGTTGAGGAGAGTCTTGAAGTTGGGGCTGTAGATAAAGCAACACAGGATCTTGCTGAAGCAGTGAGCGGGGCTTCATTGGTTGTCCTCTGTACACCTGTTTGTGGAATGGGAGATATGGCTGCCCAAATCAAACCTCATTTAGCTCCTGAGTCGGTCGTTACCGATGTGGGCAGTGTAAAAGCTAGAGTGGTTCAGGACGTAGAACCGATATTGCCGCGCTTTGTTGGAAGTCACCCGTTATGTGGTTCCGAAAAAACTGGCGTGACACATGCGAGTGCGGATTTGTTTGTAGGTGCAGCATGCGCAGTCACTCCTACTGAGCGAAGTGATGCTGAAGCTGTGGTAAAAGTAAATCAATTCTGGGGTGCACTTGGGGGCACGTTTATTAACCTGACCGCCGAGGCTCACGATAACATTGTTGCACGCACGAGTCATTTGCCACATGTGGTGGCCAGTGCATTGGTCAATGCTATCCTTGGTAAGTCGCACACTGGGGAATCGGATTTTATCGGTACAGGTTTTGTCGATACTACGCGATTGGCGTCAGGTTCGCCGGCGATGTGGCGCGATATTGCACTTACTAATTCCGAAGCGATTCAAAAAGCTATCAATGATTTACAGAATGAGCTCGGTGAATTGAGAAATGCATTGGCCTCGAAGGATGCAGCTGCATTGGAGAATTTTTTTGAGGAAGGCAAAGTCTTGCGTGATCAGTGGTTAAAGGGTGATGGGAAAAAATAATGCCGCTGCCCGATCTTATAGAAATTGTGCCGCTAACCACACCGGTGACAGCACATATTACAGTTCCTGGCTCCAAGAGTATTACCAATCGGGCTCTCATTCTGGCTGCCTTGGCTGACGGTGAAACAACTCTTGCCGGTGCGCTTTGGAGTGAAGATACGCAAATTATGGTGGAGGCACTGCAGGCGATGGGGTTTCTGCTGAATGTGGGAGAGGACTTGAATGAAATCTGCAACCGTACGATTACCGTATCTGGTGAAGGCGGTCGGATTCCAAAAATGCCGGAGGAAATTTTTGTAGGTAACGCGGGAACCGCCGCACGATTTTTGGCTGCTTTTGTCTGCTTAGGTGATGGATCAATTAAATTGCATGGGATAGATCGCATGCACGAGCGTCCACAGTTTGAGCTGTTTCAGGCTTTGCGGACGCTGGGATATCATGTGGATGCTGCAAATGATAAGTTGCCGGCGGTCATTCATGGAACCGGTTCGCAAAAGGCTTCGTGTAAGATTAGCTTGTCGGAAAGTTCGCAGTTTGCCAGTGCCCTGTTGCTTTGTAGCGATGCAGGCGGGTGGTCGGTGGATTTGACTGGGGCCAATCTCGATGAAGCGCCCTATGTTCGAATGACGCAAGAGCTCATTGATGGGTTCCCTAAGGGTGGCGGTACTTTTGTTATCGAGCCGGACGCTTCGAGTGGTAGTTATTTTTTGGGAGCGAACAGACTGGGTGCAGACGTAAAGGTGGCTAACTGGCCCATCACGGGGTGGCAGGTTGATGCACAGTTTACTCAATTTATTACTGCGCCGAGAGAGGTGTCTCGAAGGGTGGATTTGGGCGATAGCATCATAACTTCCATTGTTCTTGCCCCGCTGGCCAATCGGCCCATCAGTTTTACTGATCTTGGACGGTTGCGTGTTCAGGAATGTGAGCGTGTTCAGGCGTTGCGCACTGAATTAACTAAATGCGGCGCGGTTATTCGTGAGGAAGGGGATACATTGCATGTTGAACCTTCTCCAGAGCTACATGGTGCACAGATTGATACCTACAATGATCATCGTATAGCCATGGCTTTTGCTTTGCTTGGAATCAAAGTGCCAGGTATCCGGTTGAGTGATCCGTCCTGCGTAAAAAAAACCTTCCCCAATTTTTTCCAGAAACTTGCAGCATCTCCGCCGAATGGATTGGGGGTGGCGATTCAGGATGTAGGTGGCTGTTTATTGTCTGGTGAGGAATTATTTGCGGCATGAGTGAATCTAAATCGATTGTAATCGCCATTGATGGGCCAAGTGCCAGCGGTAAGAGTACCAATGCTCGTATAATTTCTGCTAAGCTGGGTTATATCTATGTTGATACGGGAGCGATGTATCGCACACTCGCGTGGCACGCTTTGCAAATGGGTACGGATGTCACCGATATGGGTGCGGTGGAGGCTTTGTGTCGTGATTGGCCAGCAAAGCTAGTGAGGAGAGAGAATAATGTATGGCTAGAGGTGGCCGGTTATTTCCCGGAAAAGGAAATTAGATCGAGTGAGGTAAGTGAGGCAGTTAGTTACGTGGCGCAGGTCCCTTATGTGAGAGAGTGGATGAAGTTGCGCCAGAGGTCGTGTGTAGAATTTGGTGATCTTGTGATGGAGGGTCGAGATATCACTTCAAATATTTTTCCAGATACTCCTCATAAATTTTATATGGATGCTTCGGCGGCGGAGAGGCAGGCCAGACGCGATGCGGACGGAGTGGGGGAAAATCTGGCAGCGCGCGACCAACGTGATAGCACTCGAAAAACAGCTCCTTTGGTCGTGGTGGAAGGGGCTACCGTGATCAATAACTCCGGAGAATCCCCTGAGGAGACTAGTGCTCGCATTATTGCGGTGGTGGAAGCACAAAGGCAGCTTTAATTTACTGCTATCCCCTTTAGATCGGTCAAGCGCTTTACGCCTTCACGTTCCATTCGCGCCTTAAGCCCGCACACTATATCGCTGGCAACGGAAGGACCTTCGTAAACCAGGCTGGTGTAGACTTGCACAAGACTTGCTCCGGCTGCGATTTTTTCCCACGCATCGTCCGAGGTAAAAATACCGCCTACTCCTATGATGGGAAGACTGCCTTCAGTATGCTTATGGATGTGCGCGATAATTTGAGTGCTTCGTTTTCTTAAAGGGGCTCCACTCAATCCCCCCTCTTCGTTATAAGTATTTCGACATTGCGTATTAATAGTTTCGGGTCGTGTAACTGTGGTGTTGGTGGCGACGATGCCAGCCAAGGAATGGCTGATGGCTAAATCGAGGACATCGTCAATGGCTTCGCTGGTGAGGTCTGGTGATATCTTAATGAGCAACGCTTTTCTGGAGTTGACTTTGCGAAGATCTTTTAGGATTTCGTTTAGGGCATTCTTACCCTGCAACTTTCTAAGGTTTGGCGTGTTGGGAGAGCTGACATTGACAACAAAGAAATCTGCAAGATTCTGAAGTTCATGAAAGGTAGAACAATAATCTTCGGCGGCTTCCTCGAGGGGGGTGACTTTCGATTTTCCTAGATTAATTCCAACTGGGTGTGTCGGCCAAAGACCGCTATCGCGCCACCGTTGAAGTGCCTGGGCCACCGTCTTCGCTCCAGGATTGTTAAAACCCATACGATTGACAAGTGCTTGATCGCTAATGGCGCGAAACATGCGAGGGGCTTCATTGCCGAGTTGTCCATACCGGGTGATGCCACCCAGTTCGGTAAAGCCAAAACCGAGGCGCTCCCACATGGGGACAGCTGCGGCATGTTTATCCATCCCTGCAGCGAGACCGACAGGATTAGGGAATTTCAGTCCACTAAATTGAATGGGTAAATCCGGCGCACCATATATGGCATCGGTAATAGCTGGAAGAATGGGTAGTCGTGATGCGAGAGAGAGGCCTTTTATGACACGATTATGCGCAGCTTCAGATTCCTGTAGAAAAAGCAGCGAGCGAAGGCAGTTGCGGTAAAATCGACCCATCAGTGGGTTGATTTAGCGAAGAGAGCAGTCCGGTGTCGAGAGTACAATCGATTTCTTGTCAAAATTAAATCTAACAAAAAGATGGATATTTATTTTCAAAAAAACCCGATTCGCGGTGGACACGCCTTCGCAGGTTGATAACATCCCAACACAACCTGTTACGCGAATGAAACGTATTGCTGCCATTTCACAACCAATTAAACATAGCTCTGTGAAAGTTATGTTCGATGAGGGTGCGTGTTATGGAAATCATGCGAAGATTTATTGCGGTATTGAGTGCAAATTGGATTTTTACTTTGGGCTAAACTTGAATTTGAATTGATCGGATTCGTGAGCGTTGCTTGGCGGGTTCGCTGAG
>CAZHJW010000038.1:0-8123 GCA_964533265.1 uncultured Pedosphaera sp. | reverse complement strand
GCATTTGCTTACACATTGCACCGCGTCCCAGCAATCTCGAGTCTTGCGGCTTGTCACTTACGTTTTATGTTTTGTGAAAATAGTGTTGCTGGAACCTGTTGGTGCGTTGCTGCGTTTTTTCTCGCAAGGGAAGCTCTGGCTAACGGCACTGAACAGATTATTTTGAACGAACCGACAATAGAACTTTGATGCTTTGAAAAGAAACGATGCATGCGACAGTAGATAAAATTTGGACACAAACCACGGATCAGATCCGTACTCTTCTCAACACCGAGACTTACAACTTGTGGTTCTCCTCCGTGCAGCCGGTGTCTTTGAACCAATCTTCCATCACTCTTGAGGTGCCGAATGAGTTTTCAGAAGTCTGGCTTAAGGATAATTACCTCGAACTCTTACAGGATGCTTTAACACAGGCCAGTGGTCGAAAGTTAAACATCAAGTTTGTTATAGCTGATGGCTCAGCCCCTGCCCCTGCCAAGCCGGCTCGCGGGAAGAAAGCGGCTGCGGCCAAGAAGTCCAGCGATGGGGATTTGGTGTTTAATCCCCGTAACACATTTGACACCTTTGTAGTGGGGAATAACAATAGTTTTGCCCATGCCGCCGCAATGGCTGTGGCACAGCAGCCGGGCAAAGCCTATAATCCACTTTTCCTCTATGGAGGTACAGGTCTCGGAAAGACGCATTTGCTTCACGCGGTGGGCCAGCACGTGGTTGGCGGCAAGAAGGGTGCGAAGGTTTCCTATGTGTCGTCCGAGAAATTCACTAATGAATACATTGCGGCTATCCAAGAGAATCAGCTGGTGAAGTTTCGCAAGAAGTATCGGCAGACCGATGTGTTGTTGATTGATGACATTCAGTTTCTCGCGGGTAAGGAACGCATTCAGGAGGAGTTCTTTCACACTTTTAACGCCTTGCATGAAGCACATAAGCAGATCGTGCTCACTTGTGACCGACCTGCCAGTGAGATTCAAAATCTGGAACACCGACTCGTAAGTCGTTTTGAGTGGGGATTAGTTACTGATCTGCAGCCGCCCGATGTGGAAACCCGCCTCGCTATTCTGCGCAACAAGGTGAAGACCATGGGAGTGGAAATTCCTGAGGATGTATTAACTTTCCTCGCCAACCGTATACGTACTAATATTCGTCGCCTTGAAGGCGCTTTGATTCGTGTGGCTTCTTATGCTCACCTTACCGGTAAGCAGCTCACCAATGATGTGGTTGAAAATCTTCTGCGTGAGATTTTACAGGAAGAGGGTCGGCACACTATTACGATTGAGGTGATCCAGAAGAAGGTGGCCGAAAAGTTTGACTTGAGGATGGCTGACATGACTAGCAAGCGACGTCCCGAGAACATCGCCTTCCCACGGCAAATTGCCATGTTCCTTTCCCGGCAGCTCACCGAGCATTCCTTGAGTGCGATTGGAGAGGCCTTTGGTGGTCGCGATCATGGCACCGTCCTGCATGCCTGCAGGTTGGTGAAGGATAGGATGGAGATAGACGGGAACGTACGCCAGACCGTGCACTATCTGGAGAAACAGCTACTCCGCTAAAGGGTCATCGTAAGTTGATGAGTCGGGCTGAGGTGACTCAGCCCTTTTTCGTGTTCGCTACAAATCTTGCCATTCGCTCGATGGCTTGCTCGATTTGGTCGAAGCTTGTTGCGAAACAGCACCGCAGAAAACCCTCACCGCAGTTACCAAAGGCGCCTCCGGGGACTGCTGCCACATTCTCGGATTCCAAGAGGCCGGTGGCGAAGGTTTTGGAGTCCAGGCTGGTCGATTGCACACTCGGAAAGGCGTAGAAAGAGCCGCGCGGCAAATGGCAGTCCAACCCCATGTTGTTCAGGGCATTCACCATGAAGTTGCGGCGTTGACGATATTCCTCACGCATTTCGATCATTGGATTTTTACCGTTTCGTAATGCTTCCAGAGCGGCTTCCTGACTTACTATGCTGGCGCACAACATTGAGTACTGATGAATGCGGGTCATAGCCTCGATCAAGGGTTTGGGGCCGCAAGCGAAGCCAATTCGAAATCCAGTCATGGAATAGGCCTTGGAAAACCCGTGTAAGAAGATCGTGCGCTCCTGCATGGCAGGCAGGCTAGCTATACTCACATGCTCGCCTTCGAAGGTGAGCTCGGCATAAATTTCATCCGTGATCACGATCAGGTTGTGTTTCACTGCGAGCTTAGCAATTGCCTGCAATTCTTCGCGTATCATAGTGCCGCCAGTAGGGTTGGTAGGAAAATTCAGGACCAGCACCTTGGTCTTATTTGTGATTGCCGCTTCAATTGCTGCAGCGGTGACGCTGAATTTTTCTTCTGGTTGGCACTCTACCGTCACCGGAATACCATGAGTGAGGGCGATAGAGGGTGAGTAGCTTACGTAACAGGGTTCGTGGTAAATAACTTCGTCGCCCGGGTTGATAAGGGCGCGTAAGGCAAGGTCTAGCGCTTCACTCACGCCTACGGTTATGAGGATTTCGTTGTCCGGTCGGTAAACGGTGCCAAAGTATTGGGCAACATAATGGCTAATTGCTTCTCTTAATTTTAGCAAACCTAGATTAGAGGTGTAGCTGGTTTTACCTCTTTCTAGGGCATAGATCGATGCTTCGCGAATGTGCCAGGGCGTTGCGAAGTCCGGTTCGCCCACGCCCAGCGAAATCACGTCCGGCCGACCCTGTACGAGCTCGAAAAACTCGCGGATGCCCGAAGGCGAAATGGCCGCCACATGGGCAGCAACCTGATTGGCAATGGGGTTGGAGTTCGGCATGGTGATGGAACCTAATAGGCATTTAATCACACCAGCAAGCACTAGGTGCGGCTGGCGGTGTGTGAAAACTAGGCGGCAGCCTGTTTGGGTTTGCGGCGTCTGATGGGCTTACTCTTGCCTCGTACGGTGCTCCTTGTAATTTTCACAGACTCAATTTCATCGGTGCCAGGAATCTCATACATCAGATCGAGCATTAATCTTTCGAGTTGACCGCGTAAAGCCCGTGCACCAGTACCTTTCTTAATGGCCTGTGCTGCCAGTTCCTGTAGGGCATCGCTCGTAAACTCCAGCTCAACGCCTTCGAGCCAGAGCAGTTTTTGGTATTGCTTGGTAAGCGCATTTCTGGTTTCGGTGAGAATAGCCACAAGTTGGTTTTCGGTGAGTTCCTCCAGAGCGGTGATCATCGGGAGGCGTCCAATGAATTCAGGGATAAACCCATAACTGAGCAGATCCTCTGGCTCCACGTGTTTGAGTGCCTCTCGACCTTTGTGCATGGCGTCGATTTGGTCCTCCTGTGCGCCGAAGCCGAGCACGTGATTGCCCAACCGGCGTTGAATAACCTTGTCCAGATCCACAAATGCACCGCCACAAATGAACAGGATATTTTGGGTGTTCACGCGGATGTATTCCTGCTGCGGATGTTTACGCCCACCTTGGGGCGGAACATTGCAGGTAGTGCCTTCTAGGATTTTTAACAGTGCCTGTTGAACGCCTTCACCGGAGACATCGCGAGTGATGGAGACATTTTCAGTGCGGCGGGTGATCTTGTCGATTTCATCAATATAAATAATCCCCATTTCTGCGCGCTTTACGTCGTAATCAGCCGATTGCAGTAAACGCAGGATAATGTTTTCCACGTCTTCACCGACATAGCCAGCCTCTGTGAGCGTGGTGGCATCCGCAATGGCGAAAGGTACATCGAGAACACCGGCTAGTGTGCGAGCAAGTAACGTTTTGCCTGTGCCGGTGGAGCCAATGAGCATGATGTTGGTCTTCTCAATCTCCACGCCCATATGAGGAGAATCGGCATCCTCTTTTTTGACCGCACTGGTTTCATGAAGAATCCGCTTGTAATGATTATGGACGGCCACGGCTAGAGTCTTCTTAGCGGCATCCTGTCCAATACAGTGCTTGTCCAGTTCCGCTTTAATCTCCACAGGCTGTTTTACCGTGAGTTGCGGAGTCTCTGCCTTGGGTGTTTTTTCGGCCAGTTCCTTGTCGAGCACCTGCTTGAAGGTTTCTACACAGCCATCACAAATGTATACTCCTGGGCCGGACACCAGCTTACGCACTTCTGCATGCGATTTACCGCAGAAGCTGCAGAGGGTGAGATTGCGCGGACGAGCCATGGCTTACTTCTCGTTCACCGAGCTCTTTTCAGGCAGTGTAGTAACATCCTTTCGGGAAGAAACAACTTCGTCCACGAGGCCAAATTCTTTGGCTTCAACGGCGGTGAGAAAATTATCACGTTCGCAGGCCTCAAAAACCTCATCATAAGGTTTTCCGCTGTGTTTGGAGAGGATACCTGTAAGGGTTTTTTTAAGCTCCAACATATGCTTTACGTGAATTTCCATGTCGGTTGCTTGTCCCTGAGCCCCGCCGAGAACCTGGTGGATCATCACATTGGCATGAGGGAGAGCAAAACGTTTACCGGCAGCACCTCCACCCAGCAGAACAGCACCCATGCTGGCAGCTTGGCCGATGCAATAGGTGTTCACATCGCAGGTGAGAAACTGCATGGTGTCGTAAATCGCTAGGCCCGCGGTGACGTGTCCGCCGGGGGAGTTGATGTAAATGTGGACGTCCTTCTTCGGATCGCTCATCTGCAAAAAGAGCATCTGGGCGATCACGGTGTTGGCAACCGTATCGTCTATGGCCGTACCTAGAAAGATAATGCGGTCTACCAGAAGGCGTGAATAAATGTCATATCCGCGTTCGCCGCGACTGGTTTGCTCCACAACGTGGGGGATCAGGTAATTGTTCTGGATTTCACTGTGTGCCATAATAAAAAAGCTCGGTTAACCTACGGAAACCATGCGTTTGGGTCAATTTCAAAGGGGCCTATGCCTTGCCTTTGGCGTGAAGGGTATCGATGGCTGTGGCCGCTGCGTTCATTTCAGCGTTCTTCTTACTTTTACCACTACCTCGTCCGAGTTCGCGTCCGCTATGCCGGACCGCGCAGACAAACGAGCGGTCGTGATCTGGACCTTCCATTTCCATTAATCGGTACTCGGGAGCCACAGCACTTTTACCCTGTAAGATTTCCTGCAACTCACCTTTTGGGTTGCCCTTATACCGCCCTGAATCGGCTCCGTCAAACTGATCGGCGAACTGTGTGTGGATAAATTTTTTTACTCTGGCGAATCCTCCATCGAGATAGATTGCTCCCACCAATGCCTCAAAGGCATCGGCTAATGCGGAAGGGCGGTTGCGTCCGCCGTTACGCTCCTCGCCCCGGCTAAGGCTGAGTTCCTTGCCGAGGTGAATTTCAGTTGCACGTTCGGCCAATGCCTCGCGGTTCACCAGCCGCGCTCGGGCTTTTGAAAGCGAGCCTTCATCACGATTCGAGAAACGTTTGTAGAGTTCGGCGCTGATAATGAGTTGCAATACCGCGTCACCCAGGAATTCCAGCCGCTGATTGTTTATGAGTTTTTCACTCTGTTCGTGGCTTAACGATGGATGAGTGAGTGCCAGTTCCATGAGTTCGGGTTGTTTGAACGCATACCCCAGTCGTTTCTGGAATGGACCTCGTGCGGCCATGACTGGTCAAGGGGTCATCTCCACCTCAGCCGTCTCCGTTTCGGTGGATTCCTCTTTTTGGCCTACCGGTGGTTCTGGTTCTGCTTCAGGATCAGGGGGAAGGGGGGGCCATTCCTCGCCTTCTCCGGGTAGTCCGTGCTCAAGCAGTGCGGCTACCTCAATCTGCACCTGTTCAAGTTCCTCCATCTTCAGGTTTGGATCGGAAATGGTGAAAATATCGCCGGTGTGGGGTAATTCATAAACAAAAGCTCGTCCATTCTTCTCGTGAATCTGCTCTTTCACCTTGAGTACACGCTTGCGCTCAAGCATCACGGCCAGAATGTAGCTGGCCTCGCGCCAGCGCTGATCACCGGTTTTCACTAGCTTACGCAGGAGCCCCTCAGCGTTATCTTTCTGGATTGCATCTGGCGGTGCGGGTGGAGGAGCCTCGTAGGTGCCCTGCCAGTGGGAAATGAAACCTTTACGATCAGTGGCGTCTTCAGATTCCTCGTTCCAGCAGGCTTCACATATGTCATGGCGAATGTATTCGCTGTTTTCGTACTCGAGTACTGTGTGATAGCTGGCGCCGTCTTTAAAAGACTGTTCGCAAGCGTGGCACAGGTGATTGCGGGATTGAATGTTCCAGTCGTTCAAAAAGTGTTCTTTCCTACGCCCAGATAAAACACTGCTGCAATTAGTCGTTCAACGCGGACTTGTTCGCAGGGGCGCCAGTTTACTCTGGTTAATCAGCTTTGATTTCGACCCACTTCTCAGTGTACTCAGACTGTGAAACCCCTCCTCCACTGACAATAATGATGCTTGATTCCGGGGTAAGGTAAACGGTCTTCTCATCAATCACACATCTTAATGGTGAATCTGAGCTATTGAGTACTTGCGTAAGTAGAGTGTGTATTGATTTTTTTACTGGTTGGGGCCAGTTTCCAATACGAAAGTTCTCCACTCGATCTTTCCTTTGTGGAGGTTGCCACTGCGGGGTGGGGGCAATAGGAAGGCCCGTAACCGGATCAATCGGTGCGCCGGGAAATTGGGGACGGATTGGGAATCCTGTGTTTGGATCTATGAGGCGTCCCTCAGGTCCTGAAATTGTTCCGGGAGGTGGGGGAATCCGCCTTGGAAAGCTGGAACCAAGGGGTAGACCGGTGTTGGGATCGATCCCTTGGGTTTCACCACCTTGGGGTTGGGAAGGCTGGACGAGTTGGCTTCGGGCTTTTTTGGGGTCTACGACCGGCTCCCTAACGGGGATGGCAAAAGCGATTTTCGGAAGCCTTTCATTTCCGGAGTTTCCGATTGCTTTATTCAGTACCAGCACTGCCTCCTGTAGGGAGAAACCGTCCAGAGCTCCGACGTTGATTTGGGTGCGTTTCAGTTCGTGAGCTACAGGCTTGCCTTTGAGAGTAATGGCCAATCGGTTCTTCAGAACACGCTCCAAACGCCAAGTCTTGCCAGTCTGTGTATCCAAACGAATGTGCAGGAGAGTTCCATCATTTTGAATCAAACTGCGCAGTTGATAGCGCGATTCAGCGGCATGCGTAGCCAGTGCCAGCAACAGACTAAGCCAAGCGAGCGTTTTCATGCCGCCAAACTACCACCCACCCTTGTATCGGGCAAACGTGCTTTTTGTTGATTAATGGGTCATAAGGATTGGTGGGACAGTAAATGTCTAATTGGTCGTCATACTCTGTATAAATGATGAATGACTCGATGTATTTTCCTTTGGTTCCTGCTGTACTGGTGATGGCAGGCATGGCGCTACTGTTAATTGGACCGTGGCCGATCGGATTGCCAGTGCTGGTGGCGGGTACGGGCGAATTGATTGGGGCGCTGTGGGGTTAGCTTTACCAGTGTTACCCGGTTGACAAGGGCTGTGCGGAGGCTTTGAATCACGGCGATGAGACCCCTTGCTTCCACTACACGATTGGTGTTGGCGCTTTTTGCGTTGGCAATTGTTGGTACAGTTTCGGCTGCATTGCCGCAGTTAAAACTGGTGAATGCCTATCCCAACCTCAAGCTCCAGCGCCCGCTATGGCTCGAACAGTTGTCTGATGGTCGCACGTTCCTGTTGGAACAGCGCGGTAAGATTCATATTCTTCCGAAAAATGCCAAGGGCAAAAAAACAAAACTCTTTTTCGACATCGAAGCGCGGAAGCCTTATGTGAAGGATGAGGAAGGCTTGCTCGGCATGGCGTTTCATCCGCAGTTTTCTAAAAACGGCAAGGTTTACGTTTTTTATTCTGCGCACGAACCATTACGCAGCATCATTAGCGAGTTTCGCGTACACAAGGATGACAAGAATAAGATCGATCCGGCCAGCGAGAGGAAACTGCTTACGATCGAACGGCCGTTTTGGAATCACGACGGCGGCTGTATCCTCTTTGGTCCTGATGGCAAGCTATACATCACTCATGGTGACGGCGGTGCCCGTGAGGATCCTAATGATAATGGCCAGGATCTTTCCACCTTGAGAGGTACGATTATGCGTATCGATGTGGACGTTACATCCGGGCCATATGGCATCCCTAAGGATAATCCTTTCGTGAACCGTAAGGGTGCACGGGGTGAAATTTGGGCCTACGGTTTGCGTAACGTATGGC
>CAZHJW010000037.1:0-17372 GCA_964533265.1 uncultured Pedosphaera sp. | reverse complement strand
ATTCCTGGGTCACCGCCATCTTCACTTTTGGCGAGGGTTACCATAATTTTCATCACGAGTTTCAGCACGACTATCGTAATGGCGTGAAGCCGTGGCAATTCGATCCCACAAAATGGGTGGCTTGGACGCTGAGCAAGATGGGATTGGCCAGTGATCTGCGGCGAGTTCCCGATGAGAAGATCATGCTCGCTGAAATTAGCCAGAAGGATAAAGTCTTAAATGATAAACTTTCACAGGCTCCGGCACCGGTTTGTGAAAAAGCGCAGGCCCTCTTTACCGAGGCCGGTGAAAAGCTACATTCTGCTTCCGAAGCGTGGGAAGCGGCCAAAAGCGAATATGCTAAGGCCGCTCAAAAGAAACTCGAACTTACGAAGGAACAACTCGCTGAACTGCGTATGCGCCTTGAGTCTGCTGTGGCTGAGCTGCGAGATGCTATCAAGGAGTGGCATGCTGCTCACCAGCAATTGGCCGGGCAATTGACCTAGATATCTACCGGTTTCTTTTGTAAAGGATCTTCTGAAATTCCTGTTGAGGTGTCCCGTTAAGGGCATGTGCTTGACGCTTTAACTGCTGTCTGTTTTGGTTGGGCTACGTTACCCGGCGTGCTTTCTGTATAATGTCAATTCAAGATCATTATGAGGCAGCCCGGAAGGAACTGCTGGATTTAGGGTTGCGTAATTCTCTATTGAATTACCGACATTCTTCCGCGCGTGGTGTGTGTGTTCGTGGGGAATCTTCGACTGAAATTTTCGATCTTTTGACACGCAAAGAGAAGCCGCTGACCTTTGTGCCGCGTAAAGGTTTGGAAGTCGATCTTTCCCCTCATCTTACCAATGCTCGGCAACGTTTGGAGGATTTGCCCAAATGGCCCGCACAGGTGACTTCAGATAAAGAATTAGCCGACCACCTTAAGACTGTAAGCAATTCACTTAGCAAGGTGGTGCACGCAGTGAATAGTTTGCCTCCTCGAGTGGAGGAGGCGATTGGCAGGTCGGTAACCCCTGAAAATGAGGCGGCGGGTCAATTGCTGTTAGAAGAAGTTGAATTGGCGATTCACCAGGCTGAGACGGTTCGTGATCGTATCGGTAGCGGGAGGGAAATACTTAAGCATCCATTGGCGGTAGAAAAAGCGCAGCATTTTTCCAAATCATTGGAGAAAGAAGTACGCATTTTGGCTGACGAGCATTTGTTGCGTGTGGAAGATTCATCGACTGGTGGAGCTTTGCGCAAGGAATGGTTGAAGCCATTGAGTGAAGAAGAATTGCGAGATACCCGTTTGCAAACCAATGATACCGATCGTCGTTTGCAGCGCCGTTTATTGAATACGGAACGCTCAGCACGTACCTACATTGAGGAACGTGGTGTCAATGTACTGTTTATGGCACTCGGGATGTTGCATTGGCGAGACAAGGATGATCCGAAGCGAGAGTTGAAAGCCCCCTTGCTCCTAATTCCGGTGAAGCTCGTAAGAGCGGCTGTTCGTGAGCGTTACAAACTTTATTATACCGGAGATCATATTGAGGAGAATCTGTCGCTGGCCTATAAACTGAAGCTTGATTTTGCTGCAGAGATGCCAGCGTTTCCCGAGATCGAGGACATGGATCCTAAAACGTACTTTGAATCGGTACGTAAGGCAGTGTCAGGTCTGAAAAATTGGGAAGTGCATGATGACGAAGTCTATCTCGGGTTTTTCTCGTTCACCAAGCTGATGATGTACCGCGATCTGGATTGTACTTGCTGGCCGAAGGAAGAGCAGCCGACAGAACACCCGTTGCTTTGCTCCATTCTTGATAATGGTTTCAACGAGCCAGGTTCTGCCTATGAGGATGAGACGATGCTCGATGACCATTTGCCGCCACATGAATCGTATCAGGTGGTCGACGCAGATGGATCGCAATTGTCGGCAATTTTGGATGTAAAGGACGGTCGCAACATGGTTATCCAAGGTCCGCCCGGAACAGGTAAGTCGCAGACTATCACCAATCTTGTGGCGCAGGCGTTGGGTCAGGGGAAAAAGGTTTTATTTGTGGCTGAAAAAATGGCGGCCTTGGAGGTGGTCAAGCGGCGGTTAGATTCGGTGGGACTGGGGGATGCATGCCTGGAAGTTCACAGTCATAATACCAACAAGAAGGGGATGGTCGATGAACTGAAGCGCACGCTTAATCAGGGGCGAGTCCTTGAGCGAGCCGGTTCCGAGTCAGATATGGAATTGCTTGGTCGTTTGCGAGGGAAATTAAATGACTATGCTCGGGCAGTGAATCAGCCTTTGGCAAATACCGGCTACAGTGCTTACGAGATTTTCGGAGAACTCATCCACCGACAGCGGCAGTTGCAGGGAGTGAAAAACTTGCCGAGACCCGAATCATTGACCCAAAGTCTGAGCAGCATCGAAACAATTTTAGACTGCACACGTGCCCAGCTAGAGGAGCGTACAATTGTAATTGGACGCTTGGAAAAGCACCTAGAGACTCATGGGCGACCGTTGGGTCATCCTTTTCATGGTGCAGGGATTTCGATGGTGGTGCCCACTGATCGGGATCAGTTACTGAGGGAGCTGCCAAAAACTTTGGAGACAGTCGGTGGACTGGTGCAGGATGTGTCGGCCTTGAGGGAGCGTTTGGGGTTAGGCAGCCAGACTAATTGGCCGGATGCTCTGCGATTGGCACGGATGGCTCACTATGTAGAGGAATCACCCAATTTGCGTGGTGTAAATTTGCGTTCGCGCAACTGGGAAGATGAGATTCATGCGCTGGACGATGTTCTTAAAGTCGGTGGAGAACATTCCTCTCTCAAAGCGAGTCATGAGCAAACATTGCTTCCTGAAGCGTGGGGAAGGGATGTACTGGTGCCTCGCGCAGCTATCGTGGAGCACGGTGAGAAATGGTATAAATTTATCATCGGTGATTATCGTCGTGCCCGGATGGAAATTCGTGCTCTTTGCCGTGCTGGCCAGGCCCCTAAAGAACCGACTGAAATGTTAAAGCTGACCGAAGCGATTATGGGGGAGGCGCGGCTTCGGAAGGAAGTGGAGGAAAAGGCGGGAGTGGCCGAGGAGGTGTTTGGGCGGCAATGGCGAGGATTGGATTCAGATTGGGACAAGCTTGGTGAGGTTCGCATTTTTGTTGAGAAGCTACGCACCGCAGTTCGTGTTGGAGACGTGGAAGAAGCGTTGGTTGGATATCTAGAAACTGACCCGGATGCCCTTCCTCTGCCGGGCTTGATCGCCGCGATGGAGCAATCCCGTACTGTATACCAGGAGCAACAGGCCAGACTGTTTGATTTACTTAAGTTGGATGTGACGATGCGAAGTGCATGGACAGAGGAATGGCCGTTTGAGGAGCAAATCCAAAAACTGGAAACGATGGTGACTGAAGTTGGGCGTTTAGATGAGCAGGTTATTTTCAATCAATTGGCTGAAACTTTGAATGAGGCAGGTCTAGGCTGGGTGATTGAGGGTGCAATGGATTGGAGTGAAGCGCCAAAGCACCTGGTGCATTGGTTTCGTAACGCTTGGTTTGAACGGATGCTGCATGAATTATTGGATGAACGGGAACCTTTGCGACGGTTTAATCAAACGGCTCATACACAGGATATCAGCCGTTTTCGTGAGCTGGATCAGCTCTTGTTCCTCTTCAACCGGATTAAGCTAGCAGCTCGTCATTGGGAAGGGTTGCCTTCTATGGTGGGCAACGGCCAACTGGGTATTCTAATGCGCGAGTTTGAAAAGCGTGTGCGACATTTGCCGATCCGTAAATTGATGATCAAGACAGGCCGGGCGATGCAGGCAATTAAGCCGGTGTTTATGATGAGCCCAATGTCCATCGCGAGCTTTTTGCCGCCGGGCTCGGTAAATTTCGATTTGGTGATTTTTGATGAAGCCAGTCAGGTGAAACCGGTTGATGCTTTGGGTGCAGTGTTAAGAGGTAAACAACTGGTGGTGGTGGGCGATAGTAAACAGATGCCGCCCACCCGCTTCTTTGATTCCATTGGAGGCAATGAGGAGCTGGACGATGAGGAGAACCGATTGGCAGATTTGGAGAGTATTCTTGGGACGATGACCGGGCAACGGGCGCCACAGCGAATGTTGAGATGGCATTACCGAAGTCGGCATGAGTCACTCATCGCCGTTTCAAATCAGGAGTTCTACGATGGAAATTTGGTGATTTTCCCCAACTTTAATCCAGCGGATCCATCGTTGGGGATCAAGTATCACTATCTGCCTGATACAGTGTATCAAAGAGGTAACACAAGTTCCAACCCGCTTGAGGCGCGCGCCGTGGCCGAAGCGGTGTTCCGCCATGCCCGCGAATGTCCCGAACTGACGCTTGGAGTTGCGGCCTTCAGTGTGAAACAAATGCAGGCGGTGTATGATGAGATTGAGCAGATGCGCATGGAGGATAACTCATGTGAGGATTATTTTGGGGCGCACCCTAACGAACCGTTTTTTGTGAAGAATCTGGAAAACGTACAGGGCGATGAGCGTGACGTAATTTTTATTAGTGTTGGCTATGGACGGGATGGGAACGGCAAAGTGTCGATGAATTTCGGTCCTCTGAACAGTGATGGTGGTGAACGGCGGTTGAATGTGTTGATTACCCGATCCCGGAGAAGGTGTGAAGTGTTTACCAATTTACGGGCGCTGGACATTGATATGAACCGGACTTCTGCAAGGGGTGTGGAAGTGTTTAGAGCTTATCTGCAGTATGCTGAAACTGGGACACTGGACGGCGAGGCCGCCAAAATTTCGGCTGGCGTAAGTACAATCTTTGAGGAAGAAGTGGCCGAGTTTCTGCGATTCTCCGGGTTTGATGTGCAAATGAAGGTGGGTACGGCTGGTTTCTTTATTGATCTGGCGGTTTACGACCCCAATAAACCCGGGATATATTTGCTGGGCATTGAATGTGACGGCCCCGAATACAACCGTGCAAGAACAGCGAGGGATCGTGACCGTTTACGCCAACAAGTGCTTGAAGGATTAGGCTGGAATGTTTACCGGCTCTGGAGCGTGGAATGGTTTGCCCATCCTATAGAAGAAAAAGCCCGCTTAATGGCGGCTATTGAAGCGGCTCAAAAAGGAAAATCGGTCATAATTGATGTGACAAAGGAGGAAGCGGATCAACTCAGAGAGAAGAGGCTTGAGGAATTGCAGACCGTACGAAGGGAAGCGACATCGGCCAAATTGACCGGAGCGGCGAGTCAGCCGGCCTACAAAAAATCTAAGGTTAAAATCAACCTCTCCAAGAAGGACTTGATCGAGCAACCTCTTGCCAAATTAGCCAAATGGGTTGGCGAAATTGTTCAAACTGAATCTCCAATCTTCCGAGACATGGCTTATATTCGGTTCTTGGATGCAGCAGGTAAAAGAACCGGAGCTCGTAACGTTGAATCTTTTGAAAAGGGACTAAGTGAAGCAATCAGTGAGCAAGAAGTACGCCGTGAAGGTGATGTGCTGTTTGATGCAAAATCAACAACAGTTACGGTTCGTGATCGAAGAAAATTATCGACCGATGAGCGTAAATTCGAATGGGTGGCTGATCTAGAGCTTGATGAAGCAATTCTAATTGTCGTACGACAGAGTTTTGGCATTGAAAAAGAGGATATATCGATTGCGGCAAGCCGGCTATTGGGCTTTGACCGCACCTCCGAGCCGATGCGAGTGCGAACAGACGCGCGAGTGGATATGCTTTTAGCTTTCGGGCGATTAGTGGAGCGTGAGGAACAAATTCAAATACCGGTTTGATTAATATGGCAGATGAACAATACCAGGATTGGTTGACTAAGAGTGTGGCTCTGTATCGGCGAATGCCACAGGATTTGCGCGAAGATCTGCTCAAGATGATTCCAGAGTTCATTCGTAAAGTGAAGTGGGTTGGGCAGGAAGGGCAGCATGTTACCGAGCAGATAAAGGTCTGTATCGCTGCGGAGGCCTGCATGCCTCTTTTACGCCTCAAGGGTGGCTTGGACATATATCGGCGAATGGAACTGGTGGAGGTATTTCCCGAAGACCTTGCAAAAGTTAGCGGACCCGGCGTAGCTGGTGATGCGAATGGACAACGTGTTCGGCTTGGCTGGCACTGGGCGAAGATCGGTATGGAAGATGGACATGACGGGTACAATCTGATTATCCATGAGTTTGCACACATTATCGACTTCGCGTCTTCCGACGGGAAGGCGGATGGAGTGCCCAGATTCAATAGCTATAGTGAAACGCGCGAATGGGAAAAGTTTGTATCTCAAAACTATGAGGATTTTCAGCGCGAATTGGGAAAAAACAATGAATCCTTTAGTGATTATGGTAGCTCCAATGAAGCCGAATTTTTCGCTTGCGCGACTGAATCCTTTTTTGAACGGGGGGAACAGTTTAAGAGGGAATGGCCGGAAATCTATGATCGTTTGAAGGACTTTTATGGAATGGATCCCCTGTTGTGGGCGGATGATAAGCGGCCGGTTGATGTTTCAACAAATCCTGAGACGCAGGCTGACCCTGAACCGGAGACAAGGGAGTCGCCTGAGCCGGTCGGTGAAGAGGAGCTGAAGCCCAAGGTGGATTCAGCCAAAGAATCTGATTTGTTGGAGGTGAAAGTGAATGACCGGGGCTCTGGAAGTATTACTGAGTATCACGCAAACGGCAAACGTGCCGGCCGCTGGGAGCTGCGGGATAATGAATGTAATGGCCCTTGGCGACGCTGGAATAACAAGGGTGAGTTACTTGAGCAAGGGTGGTATCGGAAAGGTGTGCGGGAAGGAAAATATCAGTTGAACCATCCCAATGGTAAGAACCGTCTGGAAGGGGTTTATCGCAATGATTTGCGCGATGGTTTGTGGAGATTGTCTCACGACAATGGGAAACTGAAGCAGGAGAATCATTACCAAGAGGGTGATTTAATCCGGTGGGAGGTATGGCAGACTGAAGATAAATCCGCAAAATTTGGCCTGTGGGAGTAGGGCGCAATGGTGATCGGCACTAAATCCGCGTCCACCTAAGTCAAAATTATATCTTCCAAGCCTTCTTCCGCTGGGGGATACTCTGGATTCATTTGTTCCAGCGTGTTACGGACGATGCTGCTAATGACCAGGTTCCGGTGCCATTTTCGATCCGCACAGATGATATGCCAGGGAGCGTGGGGGGTATTGCATTTGTTGAGTGCGTCTGTGTAAGCCACCTGATAGTCATCCCACAACTTACGCTCACTGAGGTCGGCCTTGCTGAACTTCCAGCGTTTATTGGTGTTATCCAGTCGGGCTTGGAGGCGCTCAAGCTGTTCTTCTTTGCTGATGTGAAGGAAGAATTTGAGAATCGTGACACCTGAATCGATTAACTGTTTCTCAAAGTCATTGATCCGGTCGTATCGTGAACTCCACTCTTTTCGGGGCACGAGGTTGCGAACCCGTACCACGAGAACATCTTCGTAATGAGACCGGTTGAAGATGCCGATGTTTCCGCGTGCGGGAACCTTCTGGTGAATGCGCCATAGGAAATCGTGATCTAGCTCCAAGGAGCTTGGTTTCTTGAAAGGATGCACCTCCGTCGCCTGGGCATCAACGCCCTGCATAAGATGCCGGATGGCCCCGTCTTTTCCCGCTGTATCCATACCCTGAAATACCAACAGGAGTGCCCGGGTGTTTTCCGCATAAAGGCGGTAGGAGAGTTCATCAATGGCAGCGGTATTTTCCTCACAGATTGCCAAGGCCTTTTCCTTGGTTGTGTCACTGGAGGATCGGGTGTCAAAATCCTTGAGACGGATTTTACTACCTGGTTTAAAGGAGGTTTTCTGTAGTTTCACTTTTTCTTTGGGCGGCGTTTTCGATTCCTCTAGTCAACAACCCGCTGCAAATCAAATTGAAGGCTAGGACTGCATATTGGTCAAAACAAACCGTTATTAATTCCAATGAATAATGATAAATCTGTATCCGTACTGACAGAGGCAGTGGGTTTCGCGCGTACTATAATTAACGGCTGTCGATGGGGTTTGTGGTCTGATAATAACTAAATGAAAGGACTATAATGAAAATGCAGGTAATGATTACAGACAACCTACGCGTCCTTGTCCCACTATTAACCTAAGATAGGTAAAAGTCCGGGGGCAAACGCAGCGGGACGGTTAGGAGGCCGTCCCGTTTGCATTTCTGGATTTGTCTGTAGCTGTCGGTACACTAAGCTGAGCTATGGCCAAGCCGTTTGACGTGATTGTGGTGGGAATTGGTTCGATGGGGGCATCAGCTTGCTGGCATTTGGCAAAGCGGGGACTGAGAGTATTGGGTTTGGAACAGGGACCGATTCCAAACCCGGAGGCATCCTTTGCCGGGGCTACCAGAGCTATTCGGCTTTCCTACACCGAACATCCTGATTACGTGCCTTTGCTCCAGGGTGCATACAAAAAGTGGGAGATCCTGGAAGAAGAGTGTGGCGAGGAGCTCTTGAGACTTACAGGAGCCCTTTACATGGGGCCAGAGGAAGGGGACTTAGTGAGCGGGGCTAGTCGTTCGGCGAAGGAGCATGATTTGTCTCATTCGCTTTATACTCATAATGAACTTCACCAAAACTGGCCTCAATTTAAATTGCCTGATTCGTTTGTTGGGCTCTATGAGGAGAGAGCTGGCTATTTGCTGTCTGAACGAGCTGTGGAGGCTTTTGTCAAAGAGTCACGTCGCCATGGTGCTGATATACGAGGTGGGCAGATGGTGACTAGTTGGTCAGCTGGCGATACCGGGGTAAAAGTGTGTGCTGATGGGGAAGAATATTTTGCTGAACATCTAGTTATGGCTGCCGGAGCGTGGGTAGGAAAATTACTGGGCAATTTGGATATATCATTGCGGGTAACCCGCCAAGTACTGGGCTGGGTGGCTCCAGCTTCCGCCGAACACTTTACTGCCGATCGTTTTCCTGTTTGGGTTCTTGATAGGAATGATGGAGAGGGAGTTTACTACGGCTTTCCACTTACTCTTGATGGTTCAGGTGGCGAAGGCCTGAAGTTGGCTTTGCACTGGCCGGGCAGGGAGGTGGATCCAGATACCGTGGAGCGAGGAGTGAACTTTGGGGATGATCGGGATATTAAGGATGCACTCAATCGTTTTATCCCTCTTGGCATGGGTCCAGTAGTTTCGCAGAAAGTCTGCCTTTACACCAACACTGCAGATGGTCACTTTATTGTAGACCGGCATCCCGATTATGCTCGGGTCAGTCTGGCCTGTGGTTTCAGCGGGCATGGGTTCAAATTCGCCAGTGTGATGGGTGAAGTTCTGGCTGATTTAGCTACAACAGGAAAAACTGATTGGCCAATCGGCTTTTTGGGGTTATCTCGTTTCTTTCGATAGGCATGAAGATAACGCGCATCAAGGTGTATCAAGTCGATCTGCCCCTACATGAAGGCAGTTACAAATGGTCCGGAGGCAAGTCGGTCGATGTCTTCGATAGTACAGTCGTGACTATCGAAACCGATGATGGGATTACAGGCTGTGGTGAAGTCTGTCCTTTGGGGCCTTTTTATCTGCCCGCATATGCGAAGGGAGCACGTGCAGGCATTAGCGAACTGGGGCCGCATCTAATTGGGGAGAATCCAACCCGGTTGGGGCCTATCAACTGGACTATGGATAAGGCACTCCAAGGTCACCCATATGTGAAGAGTGCACTGGATATGGCCTGCTGGGATATTTTTGGGCAAGCCTGCGGTCAAAGTGTGTGTGAATTACTCGGGGGACGTTACGGAGAAGATTTCCATTTGTATCGTGCTATTTCGCAGGAGTCGCCTGAGGAGATGGCCCGTAAGATTGCTGGTTATCGTGAGGAAGGTTACCGGCGTTTTCAGCTTAAGGTGGGAGGAGATCCCAATGAAGATATCCAGCGTATACGCGAAGCTCGGGCGGTATTGGAGTCGACGGACAAACTGGTTGCTGATGCGAATACCGGGTGGCTTATGCACGAGGCTGCTCGCGTGGTAAGGGCAGTGCGTGATGTGGATGTGTACATCGAGCAACCTTGTGCCAAATATGAGGAAAATTTGGCTATTCGGAGACGAACCGATCACCCGTTTGTGATAGATGAAAATATCGATAGCCTCGCTCCGCTTTTACGAGGACATTCCGATGGTGCTATGGATGTGGTGAACCTAAAAATTAGCAAGCTGGGCGGCCTCACCAAATTAAAACAGGCTCGTGACCTGTGTATCGACCTTGGGATCGCGATGACCATTGAAGACAGTTGGGGTGGAGATATTGTAACTGCGGCAATTGCCTCGCTCGCACACAGCACTCCCACTGAGCTGCTTTTTAGCTCCACAGACTTTAATAGTTATGTGACTCAAAGTATTGCTGAAGGGGCACCACAGCGAAAAGGGGGGCGATTGTCTGCGGGAACTCAGCCAGGTTTGGGGGTCAACCCGCGCACGGATGTGCTTGGGGAAGCGGTCTTGGTCGTAGAATAAATTTTGCGCCAAAAGGGTGAGTTTCACGCGCGGTTTTTATCAGAAGAAATCGTCGGCTAATTTTCTTCACAAAAACAACGTGTTTTATGCGCACCAATGTTGGCACGCGTGTTGCTTAAGTAGTTATAGTGATAGGTTGAAACAGACTTCACTAAATAAACTTTCGTTGAGGATAAAAGGTCTGTGACATGCCTCGGAGGGCGGGTTTCCGTAAGGAGCCCGCCTTCCTTCTTTCCGAAAGGGTATGTCTCCTTGTGGTTGATGGGGCTTTTCGTTAGGCTATTCGGTATGAGGTTTTTTACTCTTATGACCGGTGTGTTTGTAGTGGGGGTGGGATGTGGTTCTTCTGGTGGAGGAAGATCTCCCGGCTTGAAAAGCGAAAGGGAATTGGCATCTCTTGGTGCCACAGTTCAGCGAGATGCTTATGGGAGAGTGATTGAGATTAATCTCACCGGTAAACCGGTTGGGAATGCTGACCTAAACACAATTGCTCGGCAGTCGCACTTGCAAAAACTTTGGCTTACGAATACGGGGGTTACAGACGCGGGACTTCCTAGCCTTATGCCCTTAAAAAATCTGAGGATAATAGGGTTGGCTCGAACAGGTGTCACCGATGCAGGTCTGCTTTATCTCGCAAATATGAAATCCCTTCGGGAAGTGTATCTCTATCCTAATAAAGTAACCGACATTGCAGTGGATGAATTGAAGGCCAAACTTCCCGGAATACGTGTTATATATTGATTTACCTTGATTGGAGCGGGTATTTTGTCTACCAAAGTCCCCGTGGAATTCTTTAAGGCGTTTGGTGTTGTGATTGGCTTGTCGGGCCTTCTAGGCGTATCGATTTTGATTATGGCTAAGGGGACCGGGCTTTTGTCGTTAATACCGTTTTTTGCCTATCTGGTGGGGTTTGTATATATCTTTGCCAAGTTTGGATGTCTGCCCTCGACGGATGAACATCATTAGGCGGTAATCCTGTCGTTGACCATCGTCCTGTTTCATTAAATTCTCTCTCTGTGCGCGTTTGTGTTCTTAGCATTCTGTTATGTGTTGCTCATGACGTTGTGGCTATGCCGTTACTTAAGACGGTGCAGTCTTTGTCTTTTGCATCAGGCAAGGTAATAGAGGTTCGCGTTACTGGAGAAAGATTTACAGAAGGATTAAAACTTTGGACCAGTTTTATTGCGAAATCTGAGCTCATAAATGTAGAGCCCAAGAAAGCTGTTTTTCACCTCACCTTTCCAGTTCATATTCCCGTAAAAGTTGGGCAAGTTCGTGTTTATGACCTCACGGGAATTAGTGCCCCTTTTCTAGTGCTGATGGATCCGCTGAGTACTGTAAGTCCAAAGAGCACTCAGCAAGGCAACCCTCAGCTTCTCGCTTGGCCGGTTGCCATTGATGGTAAGTTCCCTGCCCAGTCTTCACACTGGTTTGCTCTTGAAGTTGAGGAGGCTGAGCATCTGAGCATTGAAGTCTACTCAGAACGCTTGTCAGCGAAAGGAGATCCGGTGATTCGTCTATTTGACCCCGAAGGACGGGAGGTGCGCTATGCTGATGACGATGATGTGCGAGGTAGCGATGCAGCTCTAATGTATAAGGCTCCCATGGCTGGCATCTACCTTCTTGAGTTACGTGATGTCCAGTATCGCGGTGGCGAACATTACCACATGCGAGTTGGTCGTTTTGATCTGTGGCCGGAATGGAAGCTTGCCGACAACGTCATCCGGGAGCGCGAGCCTAATGATGAAGTTGTGCAGGCTACAGTATTTGCTCTAGGTCGATCGATTCACGGTTTTATTGAAAAGTCCGGTTCGGTAGATCACTTTCAATTCACTGGGAAAAAAGATCAATGGGTTCGCCTTCAAGCCCATAGCCGTCGGATTGGATCACCGGCTTACATCGTGATGTATTTACGGGATGCTGCTGGGAAGATTCTTCAAACTGCCGGGGATGATATTACCAAACCGGTTGTTCTCCGGCATCGATTACCTGCTAACGGAACCTATACTCTTTGTGTGGAAGAATACATTCGCCAAGGTGGACCACGTTATCGCTACCGGATCGACAGTTTCTCTGGTCTGGGAGGTCTCTCCTTTGCCTTTAAGCCTGCAGTGGACGCCAAGAAGAAACCTCTTCAACTGCCTGACCGGTTGTGGGCTATCCCTGGCCAACAACTTGCCTTTAATCTGCAAGTCGTTCGTCGCAACTACGAGGGGCGTGCAGAGTTTTCCGTTAATAATGACTGGGGGCTGAACGGAAGCATGCTGAAGGAAAAAGCAAGGGAACACGCTTTCAAACTCACAGTTCCCTCTCACTCCAAGCCAGGAGAATTGCATTTTCTCACGTTTGGGTTTGTTGCTAATGGAGTGAGAATGGCTCCAGCCGACTTCTCCGAAGCTTTCCGTAAATCCTGGGGGCACATGATGTTCCTGCCAGGACTTGATGAATTACCGGTAATGATTATTGAGCCAGTGCATATATCCATGAATGCCGTTCAGCTCAAAAGAGGAGGCAAGGTCAAGGTGAGGATTGATGTGCCCCGGGCACCTGAGCCCTTGGGGCAAATACCTAATCCCCAGCCAATAACGCTCGCACTCAAAAACCTTCCCCAAGGCGTGAGTGTCCCAGATAAATTGATAGTGGATGCCAAGAAGGATTTTATTGAATTCGAGATGAAAGCCGCACCGGAGGTCAAGTCCTCCAAAGTCATGGTGGTAATTCATGCCAAAGGAAAATATCGCGAAACCGACTGGGAGCGGAAGAGCATGCCTGTAAATCTTGAGGTTGTGCCCTAAGTTAACACTTGATTGACAACCTTCGCCTGACGATCGACGCCGGTGAGTTTTTGATCTAGGCCTTGGTGGAAGTAGGTGAGCTTGTTGTGATCCAGACCCATAAGGTGCAGTACGGTTGCGTGCAGATCACTGACATGTACGCTGTCTTCAACCGCCAGGAACCCCAATTCATCAGTGGCGCCAATTGTTTGTCCGCCTTTTACGCCCCCACCGGCCAGCCACATGGTAAAGCCATGCCAATTATGGTCGCGGCCGGGTTTGTTGACACCCTCACTGGTGGGTGTGCGGCCGAATTCTCCGCCCCACACAATGAGAGTCTCGTCCCATAAACCGGCCCGCTTGAGGTCGGTAATGAGTGCAGCAATCGGCCGATCTGTTTCGCCCGCGTGAAGTTTGTGGTTGGAAATACAATCGGTGTGACCGTCCCAAGTGTCCTCAATGTGGCCGCCACCGGAGTAAAGTTGGATAAATCGAACGCCACGCTCAATCAGGCGCTTAGTGATTAAACACTTTCGGCCAAAGTCGGCGGTAAGCTTGTTGTCCAAGCCGTACATGGCGCGGGTCTTGGCGTCCTCCTTGTCCATGTCTACCGCGTTGGAGGCACTGGTTTGCATCCGGTACGCCAGCTCATAACTCTCGATGCGCGCAAGTAGTTCGCTGTCAATGGGTCCTTTAGTGGCAAGGTTTTTGGCATGTTGAACATTAAGTTCATTGAGGAAATCCAGTCCTCGGCGTTGGGATTGTTCAGTGGTACCGGCTGGGGTGGCGAGATTGAGTAACGGCGAACCAGTGCTACGGAACATCGTGCCCTGATAGGCTGCCGGCATAAACCCACTGGACCAGTTTGAAGCGCTGCCAATGGGCCCGCCACGTGGATCAGTCATCACCACGAAGCTTGGCAGGTTTTCATTCTCGGTGCCGAGGCCATAACTGAGCCAGGAGCCGAGGCAGGGTTTGCCAATAATCACCCCACCGGTATTCATCTGAATACAGCCTGAAGCGTGAGCAGCTGTGTCGCTATGCATGGAGCGAATCACGCAAAGCTCATCAGCATGGGCACTGAGGTGCGGGTAAATTTCACTAATCGGCAGGCCGCTTTGGCCATGGTTCTTGAACTTAAAAGTAGTTTGGGTAAGATAGCCGATGGAGCGACCGTTGGAGCCTACTTCTGCAGGGCCTGTATATTTTTTGCCGTGCCATTTGGTAAGGGCAGGCTTGGGATCGAAAGTGTCCACCTGGCTGGGGCCACCATTCATGAAGAGGAAGATGCAGTGCTTAGCCTTTGCGGGGAAATGTTGTGGCTTGGCGGCCAGTTCGCCGGCGAAAGCTTGGTCGCGCGTGAGGGCATCGATCAGCCCTAGTCCGGCGAAGCCGGCGCCAGCCTGCCAGAGAAACTCACGGCGTGTTTGTCCACAGGGCGTATGGTTAGGAATGAACCGGGAATCAATCATTTAATAAGGGTAGGCAAATTCATTGAGGTTAAAAATAACACGGCAGAGGTGGGTGAGTGATTCCTCTTTAAGAAATATCTTGGCCTTGGCCTTTTCTCGGGTAGTGGGTTTCCGTGAGAGGGCTAATTGCCATGCAAGTTGAATCTGCTGATCAACATTTTCACCGGTCTCATGTATCAAGCGGTCCGCAAAATGTTTGGCTTGGCGCATGGAAAAGTTTCCATTGTAAAGGGTGAGGGCTTGTGTGGGCACCGTGGTGACACTACGTTTAGGTGAGCTTTGGGTGGTGTCACAAAAATCGAGTACTTCCATCATGGGAATCATGAGCGAGCGCTTCACGAAGGCGTAGACGGTTCTGCGGCTTGCGGTTGCTTCGTTAAACTTTGGCCAGATGGACTCCTTGTCCGCATGGTTGAGCAGGGCGTCATGTGGCACGAAGGGGTGTATGGGCGGGCCATACATTTTAAGGTTCAGTTTGCCGCTCACAAAAAGCATGGAATCTCGCAGAACCTCGACCTCTAAGCGACGTTGGGGAATACGCCAGAATAGTTTGTTGTTCGGGTCATTGGATAAATTTTTTCTGTTTGGTTCACGGCTCATCTGCCACGTCCGACTACTCATGATGAGCTTGTGCAGTTTTTTGAGTGACCAGCGTGCCTCGTGCACAAACCAGTAGGTCAGCCAGTCAAGAAGCTTGGGATGAGTGGGACGTTCTCCAATCAGACCGAAATCATTTGGCGTGCCAACCAGAGCCTGACCGAAATGCCAGAGCCAAACTCGGTTTACGATTACTCTAGCGGTTATGGGATTTTTGGGATTGATAATCCACTGAGCCAGTGAGAGGCGTCGTCGCGTGGTGTAAGAAGAGGGTTCCAGAAATGACGGTTGTTTCTCAGCTAATACAACCGGTACAGCTGCAGGTACTTTCACACCGGGTGTTTTGGGATTTCCTCGCTTGAGGAGGTGCGTTTCTGGAGCTTTTGGGGAAGCTTCAAATAGAAAATATCCTTGTGGAGGCGAGGGAAGTTTAGACATGAGTTTTGTAATTGTCGTTTCATGTTCTTTGATTTTGCTCTTCAATTCTGTTGGCAGGGCAGCATCGACCTCTGTGTGAATCTTGGTGGTGTTGTCAACGACGAGTTTTTTTTGCGCGATGTTCCGCTTGGCCGGCTGGGTAAGGAACGCCAGCTGCACTTCGGTGGGCAGCTTGCTTCTGTTGTCTTGAAGGAAGATAATCGTGTAATCGGCGCGGATTTTCTTGATTGCCGACTGCTCCTTTAAGATTGTCTTGTCGCGAACTTCAAGCTTGGCAACGAGTGAGGGTGGGGCGGCATAGCGCGTTTTTTCGGTGCGACCGGATTGTGGGCGTTGTAGCGGATTGAAGATGGCAACCATTGAGTAATAGTCGGTTTGGAGTAGTGGGTCAAATTTGTGGTCGTGACAACGCGCACATCCCATGGTGAGCCCCAGAAAAGCCTGACTAGTGGTGTTGACCAAATCATCAAGTTGATCGTAGCGATCCACCGTAAAATCGGCCGGCTCATCATCCCAAGGGCCGAGACGGTTGAACCCGGTGGCGAGTACGGTATCTGTGGTAGCTCCTTCGGTTTCGTCTCCGGCCATTTGCTCGATAATGAATTGATTAAACGGCTTGTCATCGTTCAGCGCGCGGATGACATAGTCTCGGTAGCGCCACACTTGCGGTTTGGCGCCGTCACGTTCGTAGCCGTTGGAGTCGGCATAGCGAACCACGTCGAGCCAGTGGCGGGCATAGCGTTCGCCATGAGTGGGACGATTGAGCAGATTATCAATCAGCTTGGGTAAATCAGGTTGTTTACCGAATGCTGTTTGTTCAGAAAGGGACGGAGGGAGCCCAATGAGGTCCAGATGAGCTCGACGTAATAACTGGGCTGGAGTAGCCGAAGGGTTTGGGACAAGGCCTTTAGTTTCTAAGCGCTTTAGAATGAAATGGTCGATGGCGTTTAAAGGCCAGTCGGCATTATTAACCTTGGGAACCAGCGGCTGTTGCACCGGCTGGAACGCCCAGTGATCCTGTGGTTTGGAAGCGATCACTTCATCGGCAGGATATTTTGCGCCGGCAGCGATCCAACCACCGAGCAGGTCGATCTGCCCCTTTGACAGCGGCCCTCCCTTCGGCGGCATGCGCTCTTCTGAGTTGTTATGTGTTACGCGTGCGAGGAGTTCTTTTTTTATTATTCCAGACTCATGGATGAATTTACCTGCGTCCAGACGTAAGTCGCCTTTTTGTTTGAGACTACTGTGGCAGGCGTAACACTTGGTTTTCAGGATTGGTTTGATATCCCTGAGATAATCCGGTTCGGCCGCTATCAGTGAAAAGGAAAACACGCAGCCCACTATAACTACTAGTGCATTGAGGCGGAAAGTGTGCATCGGTTAGTTCAATATTCAGTGTGGTGTCTGCAACCTCATAGTTTTGCCAGCGCGTTGCCGCGTTCCTTGAGAGGGATGGTGACGGCCTTGCCGCCTTGGCGGTGCGATTCAAAGACGCCGCAGATCATTTCCACCGTCATTGCTCCTTCATGCACGTTGCAAAGGGGTTGGCGATCCCCGTGGATGGCGCGGACAAGATCGCGCGTGGGAGTGATATGATTGTGGACAGCCTCAACGGCCTTTAGGTTGGATTCTTCCTTGCCGGGTCCGGCGGTTGTAAAAGGAATCCACGG
>CAZHJW010000036.1:0-17452 GCA_964533265.1 uncultured Pedosphaera sp. | reverse complement strand
CCGGTCAGCGCGTGATGTGGGATGACGCGTTGAATGCGGAGCCACTGGCTCCGGAGCTTGAACAGCTCGTAGGTCTGGGTGGCGATGCTCCAGTGAAAGCTAATGCCGACGGCTTCTATCCGACTCCGCAACCGGGTATTACCAAGAAGCGCGAATATTAATCCGCTTCGCAAACTTGCCCCCGCCTCCGCTTCATTGCAGGATGCGGGGGATTTTTTATTGCCATGGAAGAGTCAACCACACCTCCGCGAGAGGATATCTTCAAGTTTGTTGCTAAGACCGCCCTGATTGCTGCAATTGTTTATGTGGGATTCTATTCCTTTGACCAATGGCTGCGCAAAAAGGACGGGCCATGGGAAGTGACTTTTGATAAGGATGCGAATGGGACACCGATGTTGGTTATAAACTGGGCAGCACGTGGCTTTTCTGACTGCAAAGTTTTGTTCCCTGGAGAATCGGTGCCGGACGGATTTCAGACCGTTAGTACAAACTATGTGGATCCTTCACACCTGCCACTGAATGTACCTTTTGGAGAATGGTTTTTTGCTGATCTCACCTATCTTCCGGGTACTGTGACTTACGATCTTTTTGTTGAAGATACCAATGCCACTAGCAAGGGGCGTCGGCACGAGATCGAGCTCTTGCCGCGCGGGTTGGTAGTCAATCGGGAGGCGCATCCGTGGAAAGGGGGTATGCGAATCGAGGTGAGTGCTGGTGACAAGCAGGATTGGCAGGAGACGGACGTTAAATATTAGTCCTTTTTCAGGGAGGGCAAGGCTCCGGGCACATTCTTGAAATCAAAACCTCGAATTGCTTCGGCTGCTAGGGTGCCGATCGTACGTCTCAAAGGCACAACACTAGGCCCTTTCTCAGTAGGATGTACGCGGTTGCAAAGAAAAATTACAAACGTTTTAGAGAAGGGGTCAATCCAGAGAGAAGTACCTGTGAAACCAGAGTGTCCATATGATCCCAAAGGGAACACATTGCCGCGTGGACTGGAGTAGCCAGTATCAATATCCCAACCCAGTCCGCGCCGGGCAGTGAGATCAGAGGGTGTTTGCACTGAAGTCATGAGTTCCACGGTAGCCGGATTAAAAAGGCGTACTCCATCAAGTTTACCTTTTTGAAGAAGCATCCGCGCATAACGGGCCAAATCTGGTGCGGTCGTGAAGAGTCCGGCATGACCGGCTACACCTTCGGTTTTGCGTGCCCGAGGGTCGTGCACGATGCCCTGCAGAACATAGTCATCTGTAACGGTGGTTGGGGCGACACGGCCGAGCTTGGTGGCAGGCGGGTTATAACCGGTGTCACGCATCTTGAGTGGCCCAAAAATTTCATTCTCACAAAAAACATCCAGTCTTTGATTGGTTATCCGCCTTATGATTTCATCTAATAACTGAAAATTGATGTCGCTATAAATAAACTTTTCATCGGGTTTGGCGCGTGGCACTTCAGCTACACATTTGGCAATGCATTCAGTATGGCTATTCCAGCCTATTAATGAAATATCCGGCCGCAGTCCACTTGTGTGAGTTAACAGTTGGCCGATAGTGATTGAATCGCGTCCTTCTCCAGTAAATTCTTTAATATATTTTTTAACTGGATCATTGATGTTTAGTTTTCTGCGTTGCTGTAGCAGCATTACCGCTGGAGTCGTGGCAACGACCTTGGTGAGTGAGGCGGCATCATAAATCGTGTCGAGCCGGGTGAGGGAATGAACAGGCTTTATACTCGATTCACCGTAGGGTTTGGTGAAATGAACGCGGTTATGTTCGATCCAAATTACGCCACCGGGCAGGCGCTTTTCTTTGCGAGCTTGTGTTATCGCGGTTTCGATAGCCTCCAATTTGGTTGGGGCAAAAGGGTGGGGAGTTTGTTTTTCGGTAACCGGTGAGATATCCGCAAGATTGATGCATCCAATCGAAATTACAGTGAGAAATAAAGTAAGCGCAAATTTTTGAACAAGAATGGACATCGTTCGGTCCAATGCTACTCATGCTGATGGCAGGAGGCAAGGAGGCTTGCGGCACATGGTTTGTTTTGGGATGATTTCCCGACTCGGATGAATTTGAGCACTTTTATTTTGTGTTTGTTGTTGCTCGGCCAATGGGGGTGGGCTCAGCAGGTCTATCTTGAGCCGCCTGATTCGGCTAAGGAGCTTTTTGCCTCACGCCCGATGCCGCGCGTTTCGCTTAGTCCAAATGGGCAATATCTGCTTATTGCTGAACGTTATCGTTTTCGGCGTATTAACGAACTTGCCTCTCGTGTGCAGGCCTTGGCTGGTATTCGTCTTAACCCCTCCAACAACGGTCCCGCGTTGCCCGAATACTATTTTCGGATGGAGATTAAAAATATTGCTTCCGGTAAAAATAAATCATTGAAGCTGCCCAGTGGTGGTAAGCGTTTCAGCCTTCCGATTTGGTCCCCGGATGGGAGAAAATTTGCCTTCCTGCAATACAACAGCACTGAAGTTTTTATTCACGTGGGTGACGCAGCGACCGGGAGCATTAAATCGTTCCCGAAACTGAAACTTAACGCTGCTGCGGGCCGAACTTTTCAGTGGTTGTCTGATAGTAAGAGCGTGTTGTATTTGGGTATTCCTGATGCTCGAGGGAATCCTCCCACGCCGTCCAGAGCACCGGTTGGCCCCGTGATACAGGAAACCGGCCCCAAGGAAGCAGCGGTGTTGACTTATCCCGATCTTCTCCAGAATGGACATGATGAAAAATTGTTCGATTACTATCTCACCGCCCAGTTAACCACTGTTGATGTAAAGAACGCACGTATCAAAAAACTGGGTCGGCCATCGATCTTTGGTAAATTTGACGTGTCGCCCGATGGCCGGTACGTGTTGGTGGAGCGAATTCACCCTCCATACTCATACCAGTCGCCTGCGCAGTTTTTCCCGCGCAGCATTGAAGTGTGGGATCTTCAGGCTGCGGTTAAGCATGTTTCCATTCGGCCGGCCACCGAGGATGTGGCCACAGGCGGGGTTCCAGTTCAGCCGCGTGGGCACCACTGGCGACCCACAGAGGCTGCAACTATTGTGTGGATTGAGGCACTTGATGGAGGTGATCCCTCGCGGGAAGTTGATTATCGTGACCGACTGATGATGTTGGAGGCACCATTCACTGAACGCCCAAAAAAAATTACCTATCTTGAGCACCGCTATTCTAAGATTTACTGGGGTGAGACACGCAATGTGGCGTTGGTTCGGGAATATGAGAGCAGTCGAAACTGGTACAAGATTTGGTTGGTGGACCCGGATAATCCGGATGTTCCCGATCGTCTGCTTTGGAATCATTCAATAGACGAAAGATACCGACATCCAGGTTATCCTTTGATGCGACAGCTGAAGAACGGAAAGCGGGCGATGCGTGTCCATCAACAATCTATTTATCTTAATGGCAATGGGTCCTCAACAGAAGGGGATAGACCGTTTCTAGATCGACTTGATCTGGTGAAATTTGAACGGGAACACCTTTTTAAATGTTCCAAGGACAGCTATGAGGCGGTGGTAGCAATGATGTCTGAAGATGGTTCTGAGTTTGTGACACGCCGCGAAACTGCTGAGGAACACCCTAATTATTATCTTAGAAAACTCAACGATCTTGAGCGAAAGCCATTGACCCATTTTAAGGACCCAGCTAAATCGTTACGCGAAGTACAAAAGAAACTTATCACCTATGAGCGCAAGGATGGGGTTATGCTTAATTGCATGTTGCACTTGCCGCCAGGGTATGATCTGGAAACCCCCAGTCCTTTACCCACTATTCTCTGGGCTTATCCGCGAGCCTACACTCAGGGTAAGGTAGCGGGGCAGGTGGCTAATTCACCCCACCGTTTCTCTACCTTTGCCGGTGCTTCACCTCGTTTTTTGGCACTGCAGGGGTATGCAGTTTTGGATCAGGTAGCGATGCCGGTTGTGGGTGAAGTCGATTCGGCCAACGACAGTTTTACTGAACAAATAGTAAATAATGCTGAGGCGGCGATTGAGACGGTGCTGAAGATGGGAGTGTGCGACCAGTCCCGTGTGGGGGTGGGGGGGCATAGTTACGGCGCCTTTATGGCGGTTATGTTGTTGGCAAATAGCGATATTTTCCGCGCTGGGGTGGCTCGTAGTGGTGCGTATAACCGGACCCTGACTCCTTTCGGATTCCAGAATGAGCGCCGTACCTTGTGGGATGCCCCAAAAACCTATCTGGATATGTCTCCACTTTTGGCGGTGCCGAAAATTCATGGTCCACTCCTTTTAATTCACGGTGAGAATGATAAGAACCCGGCTACCACCCCGGAACAAACCAAGCGTCTTTACCGGGCGATTAAAGGCAATGGGGGTAAGGCTCGTATTGTTCTATTGCCCCATGAGACACATATCTATCAGGCGCGCGAAAGTGTAGGCCACACCTTGGCTGAGATGGTTGATTGGTTTGACAAGCATGTCAAAGCCGGGTCGAAAAAAGAGGCTACCACTGGTAAACCTTAGGCTAGGAACTTCTGCAGCTTTTTGAGTAGCGGGGGAACAGCAATATAAGGGTTTTCAGCTGCTTCGTATTCAAGGACCACATAACCTTGATAGTTAACCTTTTTCAGTATTTTTATTAACCGCTCCAGATCAGCGGGTTTTCGTTCCTGTCCAGTTCGTAGCTCCACTTTTAGCTGTACATTCACCGCATAAGGCGCAGAGGTGGCAAAATCTGAATAGGGATCAGCGGTGCGAAAATTACCACTATCTAGATTCACCGCGAACCACGGATGATCAACCGCTTTAACAAAATCGATCAGTGTTTTTGCACTACCGATACTATCATGGTTTTCTATGCCCAGAAAGATAGCATGTTTTGCGGCGTAATCGCAGCATTCACGCAAACATTCGATTGCCCACTGGTCGGCCTGCTTGCGATCAATCCCCTTTGCTTCTCGTCCGGCAAAAACGCGGATGTGGGGCGCGCCCAGTAAAGCAGCGTGATCGATCCATTTTTTGACATACGCAATCTGAGTTTCGCGTTTTTCCCCCTTGGGTAAGGAGAAATTGTTGCCCACCGCAGTACCACTAATATCAACACCTCTCAGAAATGCGTGCCGTCGCAGATCGGCCAGATATTTATTAGTGGGGTTATGCCGGAAAAAGTAACTGGTAAGTTCTGTGCCCATGCAACCGTGATCAGCACAAAAGTCGATGAATTTAAATAAATCCATCGGCTGGGCATTGACCTCTCGCATACTATTCTTTTGGTATTTGAAAAAGGACCGAAAAGAATAAGCTGCAAGACTCAATCGCAAATTGGGTTTGCCCGCACGTTGAAAAGGAGCTCCCAGTGTGCCCGCTATACCGGCGGCGGAGCTTGTTGCCAGGAAACTTCGCCGTGAAATGGGGTTCATTGCATTAGTGGCTACAGCCGCAATCGCCAAAGCCGTCACTGCAAAAGTCAAAATCCTCCTGATTGGGAACACGACCAATCTCGAAGGTTTTCGCAATTACCTGATGAATGCGATCCTGCACTTGCTGAACCTCTTCTTGGGCGTCCAGAAAATTTGTGGCAATAGGATTGGCCATAAATTCCTCACGCAACTTTTCAAATTCATCGATTTCCTCCTCGGTAATTTCGACTCCAGTCTGTTGCTTTTGTTGGAGGAGAGCTCCTCGGTCGTTGAGTGTACCATACTCGTACTTCAGTTTCTCATCCGTGACAAACGCGTCAATTTTAGTGTAGAGCTCTTTGAAACCCTCTTGATTTACAATGGATTCACAGAGTTGATCGGTCCCTTTTTTGACCGGCTCCATCTCAAGGTGTGTTTGGGGTTCGCTGGTTTCAGTGTCCATGATAAGTTTATTAGACAGTAAGAATTTCCCCTTCCTTTGAGGAGAGGTGGTCATCAATCTTTTTTACATATGAATCGGTGAGTTTTTGCACTTCTTTTTCGCCGTGACTTAAATCGTCTTCAGTAATCTCGCCATTTTTCTGTTCATCCTTCAGGGATTCTAGAGCTTCGCGCCGGACATGGCGAACTGATATACGCCCGTCTTCAGCAAGTTTACGTGTTGTTTTCACCATTTCCTGCCGGCGTTCCTTGCTGAGGTCGGGCAGATTGATGCGAATGATTTTACCGTCTACCGAAGGATTCAAGCCGAGGTTTGCTGCTTGAATGCCTTTTTCAATGGCTGAAGTAACGGTGGCATCCCACGGTTGAATGACCAGTGAGCGCATCTCTGGGGTAGTGATGGCTGCCAATTCCTTAAGTCGCATGGAACTGCCTTCATAGGCTTCAATATTGATATTCTCCACTAGTGCTGGGGATGCTTTCCCCGTTCGCACACCAGCAAATTCGGTTACAACCGCTTCTTCACTCTTCAGCATTTTCTCTTCGGTATGGAGGAGGATCTCATCTACTGGCATGTCCCCAGTCTAGGGAGAGGGGGGCGTGGTGGAAAGGAAAATTGCTTATGCTTTGACCAGTGTGCCAACCTTTTTGCCGAGGACCACATTTCGAATGTTGTGTGGCTTGAAGAGGTCAAAAACCACGATGGGCATCCTATTGTCAAGACAAAGAGAAAAAGCTGTGGAGTCCATCACGCGGAGTTGTTTTTGTAGACAATCGAGATAGGTGACGGAGTTGAAGCGTTTGGCTTTCGGATTTTTTTCCGGATCACTGTCGTAGATGCCGTCCACCTTAGTGGCTTTAAGGATAATTTCAGCTCCAATCTCATTGGCGCGGAGTGCGGCAGCTGTATCAGTCGAAAAGTAGGGGTTACCAGTTCCGCCTCCAAAGATTACTACCCGGCCCTTTTCCAAATGACGGACTGCGCGTCTTCGTATGAAGGGTTCTGCCACCTCACTCATCTCAATGGCGGTTTGCACCCGTGTTTCTACCTCGTGATGTTCTAGGGAGTTTTGAAGGGCTAGTGCGTTGATGATCGTGGCTAGCATACCCATGTAATCGCCAGTAGCTCGGTCGATACCTGCCCCTTCGCCCTCCAAGCCGCGAAAGATATTTCCGCCACCCACTACAATCACAACCTGTACTCCTAAATCGCGTAGTTCACCGATTTGTTTGGCCATACTCGCTACAGTTTCCGGGCAAATGCCTTGGCCTGCATCACCTCCCAAGGCTTCGCCGGAGAGTTTAAGCAGAATTCGTTTATATTTGGGTTTGGTTCGAGATGGGGTAATACGTTTCACCGGAGATGGGGTCTAACACTAGAAGGCTATGCACGTCAAACGTAAGCACAAAAAAAGCGACCCATTTTTGTTTGGGCCGCTTCAACTAAATTAGGATTTAATCTTCCTGAGTTTCGCCCATCTGGAAGCGAGTAAAGGCCTTAATGGTGATTTCATCACCGAGTTCCTTGGCCACGGCAGTCACGTGATCCTCCACTGAACCCTCGCCTTTCACAAAGTCCTGATCCAACAAACACACTTCAGAATAATATTTCTCAATCTTACCCTCCACAATTTTCTCGATGGCTTGCGCAGGCTTATCTTTGAACTGTTCACGGGCAATCCCCCGTTCTTTCTCCAGCTTATCTTGATCCAATGCGTTGCGATCCAGTGCTTCTGGACTGGTGGCAGTGATCTGCAGGGTGATATCACTCAAGAGTTGTTTGAACGGCTCGGCCTGAGTGGTTTCACCCTTGCCCGTTTCCACTGCTGCAAGCACCCCAACTTTAGCGCCGTGGTGGATGTAAGTCGCGACGGCTCCTGAACCATCAAGGCTTAAACTTTCGTTGCGGGTTAGTTGAATGTTCTCACCAATTTCGGCCACCGCGGTGGTGCGTTTTTCCTCCAAGTCTGCTTCCGGGTTTTCGGAATATGCGGTGGCAATTTCATTGCAGAACTCTTGGAACTTGTCGTTCTTGGCCACAAAGTCCGTTTCGCAGTTGATTTCCACCAGTGTCCCTTTTTTTCCATCATCTGAAAGATTCAAGGCTATTACGCCTTCTGAGGTGGTACGGGTGGATTTCTTTTCAGCGGTAGCTGCTCCCTTCTTGCGCAACCATTCAATAGCTGCTTCCACATCCCCTTCGGTTTCAGTTAGTGCCTTTTTGCAATCCATCAATCCCGCTCCGGTTTGCTGGCGAAGTTTGCCAATTTGAGCTACGGTAATTTCAGCCATGTTTCAGAGTATCTTCCCTAGTTGTATTAGTTTGTTTTTTCCTAAAGTTCAATGCCTTTGCTTTGTAATGGCGTTTGAACATAATCCTTCAGTTCGTTTTCACTTAGTTCGTCATTGAGACATTTCAATAGGTCTCCATCGTGAAAATCAGAATATTTGGATTGAAAGGAAGTTTTTACTGCCTGCCACTCCTTTTGCGAATTTATCAGGTTTACCGAGTCGGAAATTTGTTTTTCGTCGGTCCCAAAACGGTTGCATGCTTCGTATAATGTTTCAGCTACACTTTCTGCTGTTGGGCTAGGTGTATCTTTCAGATTTTCCACAGGGGTTTCCGTGGGAGTCAGTTTAGTCTCTTCATTTTCAGCCTGAGACGTTTCCTCGGGAGTCGAAGGCACGGGGTCTACAACTTGTTCAGCTGCAGCGGCGTGTTCGCCCCTGGCTTCACCAACAGCTTGGCCAATAGTTTCAACGATAATCTGGACCGACTTAATGGCGTCATCGTTACCGGCAATCGGGTAATCCACCAGTTCGGGGTCACAGTTGGTATCGACTAGTGCCACAATTGGAATTTTCAACTTACGAGCTTCGGCAATGGCGTTATGCTCGCGTTTGATATCAATTACGAACATTGCATCGGGGGTGCTATCCATATGGCGAATGCCTCCTAAATTCTTGAGCAAGCGCGCTTTCTCCCGGCGAATAGAAGCCTGTTCTTGCTTCACATATCCCGCGATACTACCGTCCTCCTCCATCGCCTCAATTTCTTTAAGACGCTTGAGGCGTTGCTTCACTGTTTTTAGATTGGTTAACATGCCGCCAAGCCAACGGTCGGTCACAAAGTGCTGTTTATGAGTTTCGGCTAGTTCCCGAATGAGCGGTTGGGCCTGCTTTTTGGTGCCGACAAACAGCATTTTGCCTCCTCCGCGTATGGTGTTGGCCACAAAATTGCAGGCGGCATTAAGTTGCTCGGCAGTTTGTGCCAGATCGATGATATGAACCCCGTTATGTGCCCGAAAGATGTAGGGCTTCATTTTGGGGTTCCAACGGCGGGTTTGGTGTCCGAAATGGACGCCTGCTTCAAGCAGTTCTTGTATTCCAGTACTCATATTGTGTTCCCTTGTTCGAGACCCGATACGGTCCATCCCGCAGGACGACGGGATTAAAGTTAGTTGTTAATGTGGTCACCGGCTTCACTCGAATCCGGTTTTTAAGACCATTACCTTTAACCGTCTTTCTGGCGGGAAAAGGGCGGGCAAACTAGCATGTGCTACCTAAAAGGCAACCTGTTTTTGAGCAATATAGGCAAAAAATGACGATTGAAGCGGTGATTCTCGCCGGAGGGCAAAGTAAGCGGATGGGCCGAGACAAAACCCATCTTCGAGTGGGTAGCCATACTTTACTAGGTCATGCTCGCAGGGTGGCTAAGGAACTGGATTTACCCTGCCGCGTTATCAAGGTGGACTACCAATCTGGTTTTGGGCCAATTGGTGGCATACAAACCGCTTTACGTCGTGCAAATGCACAACGGGTACTCTTTCTTTGTTGTGATATGCCTTTTCTCACATCGGCACTTGTTGAGAAGTTGCTGGCTTTGGAGGGACCCGTACTGTTCACTGAGGCGGATGGAATGGCAGGCTTTCCCTTTTGCTTAAATCCACATCTCTTGCCTGAAGTGGATCGACGTATCGAAATGGGTGAACTTTCCCTTCAAAATCTTGCCCGAGCTCTTGGTCAGATGGTTCATGTGCCTGAGTCTGATTGGCCTCAACTAACCAATATTAATACCCCTAAACAATTGGCTGCTGCACGGGCGCGCTTGCAATAGAGCTCAGGGCCATTATTATCGCTCCCATATTCCCTGCGGGATGAGTAACTCCTGCATGGTTTGTGCGTATTATTCTTTAGTCACATGAAAAACTTCATCCTTTTCGCAATTCTGGTCGCTTCATGGAAGGTTTCACTTCAGGCGGCGATGGCGCCGGAAACGATCCTCCCGGTCAATACCTTTGCTGTTGCAACAGTACCTGATTTGAATACGGCACGACAGCTGTTCAAGGCAGATCCGTTGGTGCGCATGTGGAATGATCCGGCCATGGCTGCATTTACAGGAAAGATCGAAAAAGCCTTCGGGAAGAATGTGATGGAAAGGATTCGAGAAGAAGCACCCATACAACCTGGGGAGATTTGGGGTCTGGCACAGGGACAGGTGACCATTGCCTTAACGCGTAAACCTGGACAACCCTCACCCGGTATTATCTTTTTGATGGATAGTGGCAACAAGGCAACTGAGCTGGATCGAGGCATGTTACAACTGCGAGAAGCTTTGGTGGATAGTCAAGTTGAGCATGAGCGCCTTCGAATTGAAGGTACGGACTTCGTTCACATACTCACCCCGAGACGCGGCCCCGGTAGTGGTGTTTACCTGGGTCAATCCAAGTCTTTATTTATCGCTACATCCACCGAGCAATTGGCAACGACGTTGGTCAAGAATCAAAAAAATCCCAAAGCAAATGCCCTATTGAAAGATAATGCAGCTTTTGCGGCCCAGCATAAGGCGCAGTTTGACGGAGCGTGGATGTATGGTTGGTTGGATTTTTCCACGGTATTGGAAGTCGTGAATGATGAGATTGAAAAACGGCGTGATCCGGATGCTGAACCCAACCCATTAATGCCAGAACCGCAGCGGGTGATGGAGGCACTGGGACTAACTGGTCTCAAGAGTGTGGGAATCTCGGGGCGGACTGATGAAGACGGGTCGTTACTGGAAATTAATATAAATGTGCCAGAGGCCGCGCGTCGTGGTCTTTTTAGCATCATGGCACCACCAAAAAAGGATGCGGGACCTCCTCCCTTTGTGCCGGCGAATGTGGTGAGTTTCGGGCGTTTGCGTCAGAGTATGGCACATTTATGGAAAACCTTTATTGATACGGCTAATGAAATTACTCCTGCAGCGGCAGGTGCCATGGCGTTCTTTCAGGCACAGGTTCAGGCCAAAAATCCGGATTTTAAACTTAAGGCACAACTCATCGACACCATGGGGGATGACTTCATTGTGATTGAGATGGCTCCTAGGAGCGGCGATATTCAGAATTTATTAAATCCGCCTCGACTGTATATGATTAATTCTAAAAAGCCGAAGGTGACTTTGCGTGCGATTATGGATTTAATTTCAATGGTGGTGGAAGCCTCGCCTGAGGAGGATGAGATCGAGGGTCGTACTTTGTACTCCTACAATTTTGGCAATTTTGTTGATGATCAAGAGACGTCGGTACATGCAGTGGCAGTAGGGGAATATGTTTTGTTCTCACAGGATTTAAAGGCATTGAAAGAATATCTTGATGGACCGAAGGAAGGGGCTAAGCCCTTGGCAAAATTAGCCGGCCTTAAAAAGGCGGCCAAAAAAGTGGGCGGTATGGAAGGCGGAGCATTTGGCTTTGAAAATTCAAAAATCATGGCAAGGGGACTTTTCACGGTGCTCAAGAAGAATCCAAATCTGATTTCCGATGCCTTCGGAGGATTGCCTCAAGGGATTGATCCGGACACCGGTTTACCCGTCGGCGGAGATCGTTTCGAAGAGTGGCTGGATTTCAATTTGCTTCCTGAGTTTAAGCAAATTTCAAAATACCTACACTTCACTGTGGCGGGGATTAAGGCGGACAAACAGGGTATTCGCATGGGGCTTTTCATGCCCTTACCGCCTGCCTCGAAGTAATAAAAAGTTCGTGGGTTGATATCGTTTGGTTACTCGCCCAGTAAATGCACCATTATCGTGCGGTGATGTCCTGCGTGGCGATGTTCCCATAGGAAAATCCCCTGCCAAGTACCAAGTGCCAATCTGTTATTGGTGATGGGAACGGAAAGATTCACCGCAGTGAGGGCTGTGCGCACATGCGCGGGCATGTCATCAGGGCCTTCATAATCATGCTCAAACATTGGATCGCCATCAGGGCAAATGCGCGCCATGAAGCGTTCCAGATCGCGCCGGACACCTGGATCGGCATTCTCCTGAATGACTAATGATGCACTCGTATGTTGCAAATGCAGCGTGGCCAAACCTTCTGTTATCTTGGCGATTTTCACCTTTGTGGTGACTTCTGGTGTGAGGTCATGGAATTGCCGGCCCTTGGTGGAAACCTCAATCGTATCAGTGTGCTGAGTGAGCATGGGATAGGGTTGCCGGGAGTTGGGTAAATGATCAAGTCACGAGGGCGGCTTTCTGCCGCCCTCATGACTTAAGGGCGGGTGGAGTTCTGCAGGGGGTGGACATGAGCCGGATTGGCCCACGAGGGGGTGTCATCTGCAGGTTCAAACCGCCAGGAAGAGAAGAAGGCATGTCTGTCTTGTGGTTCCATTTCGCGAAGAAGAAAGCACAAGATGGGCGTGCGGGTGTTCCACTGTGGCAAACGATCTAAGGCCGCTATTGTATACACTTGGCCAGCTTCAGGGATGGCAGAGGTCCAATCCCACACTGCCCCAGAGAAGTGATCGTTTGTGCATCGAATTCGTTGACCCGCATACCACATGGTCTTTCCTCCCAAGAAAAACTCGCACAGTTTAATGGGGCTTGCTGGTAAAGTTGTTCACAGCAGTGAGGGTTTTGTCCCTAAGTGCTTCAAAAAGGAAACGACGGTCTATTGACCGTCGTTTCTTTCGGATTGTGCGTTGGGTCTAAAAGTTTACAGGCCTTTTTCGATCATGAGCTTGAGTAGGTCTCCAACGCGGTTGGAATATCCCCACTCATTGTCATACCAACTTACGAGTTTAAAGAAGTTTTCGTTTAACTCCATTCCTGCCCCCTGATCGTAGATACTAGAACTGGAGCAATGGATGAAATCGGTGCTAACAACCTCGTCCTCTGTATAATCAAGAATACCCTTAAGGCAGGTCTCGCTGGCATTTTTCATGGCGGCGGAAATTTCATCATAACTGGTGGCCTTCTCAGTCTTGAAAGTCAGATCCACCACACTGGCCGTCGGAGTTGGGACACGGAAGGCCATGCCGGTGAGTTTGCCTTTCACTTCCGGGCACACAAGGCTCACGGCCTTGGCCGCACCGGTGCTGGCAGGGATGATGTTCATGGCGGCTGCTCGGCCATCACGCCACGCCTTGCGGCTAGGTCCGTCCACTGTTTTTTGTGTGGCGGTGTAGGAGTGAATGGTGGTCATTAGGCCCTCAGCAATGCCAAAGCCTTCCTTAAGCAGGACATGTACGACCGGGGCGAGGCAGTTGGTGGTACAGGACGCGTTGGAAACGATGTGATGATTTGCTGCATCATAAAGATGGTCATTTACCCCCATTACCACGGTGAGATCCTCGTTTTTCGCTGGAGCGGAAATAATTACCTTCTTGGCTCCAGCCTCAATATGGCCTTTGGATTTTTCACCGTCAGTGAAAAGGCCGGTTGATTCAATAACCACGTCCACACCAAGTTCCTTCCAGGGCAAGCCACTGGGATCACGGGCGCTGACGACTTTCATTTCATCACCATTTACATAAAGCGTGTCGTCCCCTTTGTGGGTGACCTCACCCGGGAATGCGCCCTGCGTGGAATCATATTTTACGAGATAGGCCAGGTTATCGGCGGTCACGATATCGCCTACTGCTACTACATCGATGTCGTTACCTACGAGGCCTTGCTCCACCATTGCGCGGTAGGCCAAGCGGCCGATTCTGCCGAAACCATTGATTGCTACTTTGACTGACATAATTTTTTGTCCTTAAAAGTTGGGAAGGGGCGGCATCATAGCTGTGGCGGGCAAGCCGTCAACGCCAAATAAAATGGTGTTTTTTTGCCTAAACATGCCCAAAGCGACATCGACACCGCGTGCTACTCGCGATAATCTTCCTCTGGTGCCGCTACTAGAGATCAGCAACCTTACCAAAATCTACCGTTCGCCGGAGGGGAAACTGCAGCGAGTATTGGATGTGCCTGAGTTCACCCTTGAAGCAGGGCAACAGCTGGCCTTACGAGGTGCCAGTGGTACAGGTAAAACTACTTTTCTCAATTGTGTCGCCGGTATTTTGCACCCAGATGAGGGAGTCATTCGGTTGAATGGACAAAATATGGCGGGCGTTACGGAAAGTCGTCGCGACTGGCTTCGTGCTCAAAGTATCGGCTATATATTTCAGACTTTTAATTTGCTCCAAGGTTACACCTGCATGGAAAATGTGTTGCTGGGAATGAGTTTCGGTCATGGACCTGATAAGGATACAGCCACCCAACTACTTAAAAGAGTGGGGTTAGGGGATCGATTGAGCCATCGTCCCAGTCAACTTTCAGTAGGACAGCAGCAGCGCGTGGCAGTTGCGCGGGCCTTGGCTAACCAACCCAAACTCGTGCTTGCTGATGAGCCGACCGGCAACCTCGATCCTCAGAATGGAATGGAATCCATGATGTTGATTCGTGAGGTGTGCAAGGAAAATGAAGCAACCTTGCTATTGGTTAGCCATGATCAGTCAGTATTGGATCAATTTGAGGAATGTCTCGATTTGGCTGACATCAATCACGCTGCGAAGGAGGTGGCAGCGTGACTCTTTGGATGATCATTCGTAACAGTCTTCGCCAGCACGCACTTTCTACCGGGATCACTGCCGTGAGTATTGGCTTGGGGTGTGGGTTGCTCATGGCGGTGTGGGTTGTGAACTTTCAAACCCAGCGCGCCTTCAAGAATGTGACGGGTGGCTTTGATTCTATCCTGGGACCTCGCGGTTCACAGTTACAATTAGTACTAAACAGCCTTTTTCACATGGATTCCTCACCCGGCTTGGTGAATTCGGTTGACTACCAGATTTTCCGTCAAAAATACAAACGCTTCTATCAGGCTGCTGTACCCATTGCAGTTGGGGATAATTTCAATGGCTACCGGATTGTAGGCACCACTCATGACCTCTTTCGCGTAGAACACACCCCTGGACAGAAATACGAACTGGTTGCGGGAGATTTTTTTATCCAAAACGAGGATCAATGGAATAAAGAGGCAGTGATTGGAGACACAGTAGCGCGTAAGCTTGGTCTAGGGGTGAACTCGAAATTTCAGCCTTATCACGGCCTTAATTTTGCTCCGAATCAGGAGCCCCACAAGGATGAATATATCGTAACGGGTATTCTTAAGCCTACTGGAACACCTGCTGATCGTGTGATCTGGATTCCTATTGAAGGACTCCAACAGATGGACGGGCACGATGCAAAATATTCAGGAGATGTGAGCGCAGTACTTATCCAAATGAGTGAGGACCCCACAGCACGAGGTTTTCATATGTACTCACTCGACAGCATTTACAATAAAGGTACCGATCATCTTACCTTTGTTAAATCTACTAATGATGTGGTGACACGGCTTTTCGAGCAGTTTGCCTGGGCCGAGATCGTGCTGCGATGGGTGGCTTATTTGGTTGCTGTAGTGGCCGCGGGTGGGGTGTTGGCCAGTATCTACAATTCCATGAATGAACGCCGGCGCGAGTTCGCCATCCTGCGAGCTCTGGGTGCCAGCCGAAATGTAGTATTCAGTATCATTGTGTTGGAGAGTGCTGTCATTACGGCGATTGGTGCAGTGATTGGATTTGGTGTTTATGCGGTGATCATGGTCGCTGCTGAAAGCACCCTGAGAGATGAGATAGGCGTGACGCTGCATTTGCAGGAATTTCACGATATCATGGTGATTGTGCCTCTGGGATTAGTAGCTTTAGGTGCAGCAGTGGGGATTGTCCCGGCCTTCAAGGCCTATAGCACCGATGTGGCTCAGAACCTCATTCCGCAAAGTTAATGGGATTTATAGTTCGGTGAAATTGCTTTTCAATTGGCAGAAAGTGACTAGATTAAGAGACATGGAAACAAGGCAGGGATTCTGGGTGATAGTAGCGGCTGTTTTGACCGCATGCAATCAGCAGGTCCCCATCCAGCAGGACGTTAAAGTGCAGCGCGGAGAGGCTGTGCAGCGTGTAACCCCTGAGCCCAAGCCGTTCATAGAAGAAGTGCCTCAGCCAAAGCCGGTTATTGAAGCGCCGGTGCCAGCCAAGCCCCAGTCAACTACTGTGGCGGGTAAAAACATTGAGGGGAAACCTGCTGAAGTAAAACCCCTTGGTCCGATACAAAAGGTGGGAGATTATTCCCTGCTTGGCTTTGACCGACTGGCTTCCTTTGCCTATGAGGTGCCCGATGATCCGATCACTGAACCGAAGGCCAAGGAGATTCTTGAAAAAAATGAAATTCCTGATTCAGTCAAAAAATTTGATAAACAGAAAATCGCTCTTAAGGGCTATATGCTCCCTTTAAAGGTTGAGGACGGAAAAATTACCGAGCTATTAATTCTACGAGACCAGTCCATGTGCTGCTACGGTGCGGTTCCCAAGATCAACGAATGGGTGAGTGTGCGTATGCCCAAGGGTAAGGGAGTGAAGCCGGTGATGGATGTACCCGTAACCATTTTTGGCACGCTCAAGGTCGGTGAGGTTTTGGAAAACGGTTATCTCGTTGGCATCTACGAGATGGACGGCGAACGCCTTGATGGGCCGATTGACCTGTAAAGGGGTGGGGTTTTCTTATACTCCGTCAGGCTTAAACCTACATCATCCAGTGCAATAGGCTTTCCGTCAGATGGTGTCCCCCAGATGCTGGGTTGGCCGTTGCTGGGTGCAGCGGTTTCCTTCCACTGTAAGGTCCACTTTTTTGGTTCCGCTTGTTTTTCATGCCACGCTTTCCCTTCTATGGCCCATTGCAGCCCAGGCAATTCACGCACTTGCAACTGTAGGTGGGTCCATTGCCCAGGCAACCATTCAAACCTTACCGAATGCACCATTATCTCGTTTCGCAACAATTCCAGTTGTTGTTTATTTGGGTTTACTTGAAGTTTGTATCCACTCAACCCATTAAGCCCGACGGCAAAGGTGGGTGATTTCTCACCGTCTTCAGCCAGAAACCGGGCTTCTACACGGAGACCGTTTGAAAGAGCCGGGCCGAAAAGTAAGCCGTGTGCGGTTGGTGGTTTGGCCGGTAGTTCTGCATATCGATTTCCATTAGAGCGGCCAATCCTCACTTTTCCGTTGAGTACGGTAAAGTCATCGGGTAATGCCGTCACTCTGGAAAAGGACTCATGAAACACGGAGGTTTCAGGCGTTACACAGGCTATGAAGGTCAATAGGGCCGGCAAAATTGTGATAGAACGTTTAAGCACCTTAGGGGTTCTTCTTCACGTATTTGATTGCCGCTTTAACAAAATCGGTGGGGTTGCGCGCAAAGGTGCCGTTATCAGTCTCGATGGCCAGTACGCCCGGCCACTTGGCCTCACGCAATACTTTGAAGAGTCCATCGTAATTGGAGCTGCCGGTGCCCACTTTTACA
>CAZHJW010000035.1:3405-17462 GCA_964533265.1 uncultured Pedosphaera sp. | reverse complement strand
ATCAGCGTCTTGTTCAGGCAGTTGCCAAGATTGAATACACAGATCCTGCCGAACTCAAGAATCCACCCAAGCCGACCACGAAGGAAAAAGTGTGGATTGAGGATGGTTTCCCCACCAAGGCCACTCGGCAAGGCAACAAGGAATGGAAAACCGTGAATAAGCCCGAACCGGTGTTAAGCGGCTCCGAGGCATTCGTGCTGGAGGCAAATGGTTTAGAGCAACTGGTCATCGGTGGCGCCAATCCACCGTTGGTTGTTAAGAAAGGCATGAAACTGTTCGCACACGTGTACCTCGACACGCTCAATCCGCCCAAGCAGATCATGCTGCAGTTCCACTCCGGCAATTGGGAACAGCGGGCTTACTGGGGAGAAAACAAAATCACATGGGGCAAGGAAGGCACTGCAAGCCGCCGCCGTATTGGCGAATTGCCCGAAACTGGCAAGTGGGTGCGGTTGGAGGTGGACGTCGCGCAAGTTGGATTTAAGCCGGGCGCGAATATCAACGGCTGGGCCTACACCCATTTTGACGGCAAGGCGTACTGGGATAAATCGGGGGCTGAGGTCACAACTGATCCGGTCAAAGATCCCGCACTATCTTGGAAAAGTTGGAAAGCGCAAAAGGAGAACGATCGCAACAAGGATCTTACAGATGCCCTGCGCAAGCGATTCAAGAGCAAGGATTCAATGAAATGGTCTGAAACTGAAGAGAAGGAGTTGCGACAACATTGGTTGTCAGAAACATATGTTGGAGCGGAAGAAACACTCGGCCCCATCAAAGCTGAAAAAACCAAACTGGCAACTGAACAGGAAACTATCCGCAAGAACACGGCCGTCACTTTTATCATGGCTGATTTACCCAAACCGCGTCAAAGCCACGTAATGATCCGTGGCCAATACAATCAACCCGGCGAAAAGGTTAGCCGTAATGTTCCGTCCTTTTTACCGTCACTGCCTTCCAAGCCAAAGGGGCGCGACTATAACCGGTTAGACTTCGCCAACTGGTTGGTTGATGGCAGACATCCACTTACTGCCCGAGTTGCGGTCAACCGCTTGTGGCAACAGTTCTTTGGGGTAGGGATTGTCAAAACCAGTGCGGACTTCGGGACGCAAGGAGAGATTCCAGTACATCCGGAGTTGCTCGACTGGCTGGCGGCTCAATTTGTGGAAGATAACTGGAATATACAGCGTATGATTAAGCGAATTTTGACGAGCCACGCTTATCGCCAAAGCTCTGCAGTGACACCTCGCTTGTTGGAGAAGGATCCCGATAACCGTCTGCTCGCACGTGGTCCAAGGTACCGACTGGATGCCGAGGTGTTGCGTGATCAGGCCTTGAGTTTAAGCGGATTAATGGTCAGTAAGGTGGGCGGGCGTGGGGTGATGCCTTATCAGCCACCCAATATTTGGGAGCCCGTTGGGTTTGCCTCAAGTAACACGCGCAATTATAAGCAGGGTAAGGGTGAAGACCTTTACCGCCGCAGTATTTACACTTTTTTAAAACGAACCGCGCCAGCTCCCTTCATGACCAGTTTTGATGCACCCAGCCGCGAGCAGAGCTGCACTCTCCGCGGTCGAAGCAATACCCCCATGCAGGCGCTTCAGTTAATGAATGATATCCAGCACGTTGAGGCCGCGCGAAATTTTGCCCAACGAATCCTTAAAGAAGCAGGTAGTAAAGACGGCGAACGTGTGCAGTGGGCCTGGCGCGTTGCAAGCGCTCGCCAACCGGTTGATGATGAGGTGCAGATATTGGAAAAAGTTTTAGCCGGACATCGTGCCCGATTTGCCAAGGATATGGAATCGGCCAAAAAACTCATTGCTTACGGTGAAAGTAAGGCCGATGAAAGTCTTAAGCCGGATGAGCTTGCCTCCTGGACGCTTGTGGCCAACCTGCTCCTGAATTTGGACGAAGTAGTAAACAAAAATTAATCAGTCATGAATCCTGCTTTCGAATATCATCAACTTCAAAACCGCCGCCAATTCTTTCAAGGTGTGGGTCTTAAACTGGGAGGGCTTGCCCTTGCACAGATTGCCGGCCAGCGTGCTCTGGCTGCCTCCAAGTCTGATGTGAATGAAGATGTACATCCGGCCCTTCCTGGGTTCCCTCATTTTGCGCCCAAGGCCAAACGGCTGATCTACCTGCACATGAATGGGGCTCCCTCGCAGATCGATCTCTTTGATAAGAAACCTCGCCTCACAGATTATTTCGATCAGGAGTTGCCTGACTCCATTCGTAACGGTCAGCGCATCACCACGATGACTAGTGGACAGAAACGTTTTCCGGTGGCCCCAAGCAAGTTCGCCTTCGAGCGCTGTGGGGCCTCGGGCATAGAGATGAGTGAACTGGTGCCGCATATGAAAGGTATCGCCGATGACATCACCATGATTCGCTCAGTACATACTGAAGCCATTAACCATGATCCGGCTTGTACTTTTGTCATGACTGGCAGTGAAGTGCCAGGTAAGCCGAGCCTCGGTTCCTGGATCGGTTATGGTTTAGGTAGTGAAAGTCAGAATCTTCCGGCCTTTGTGGTGTTTACACCTACAGTTAAAGACCCAAGTCAGGCTCTCTTTACCCGTATGTGGACCAGCGGATTTTTACCCTCCAAATACGACGGGGTTAAATTGCGCAGTGCCGGTGATCCTGTTTTGTATGTAAAAAATCCACCGGGCGTTTTGCCGGGAGACCGCAGATCAATGCTTGATGCACTGGGTAAGTTGAATCAGAAAACTTTTGAACGATTCGGCGATCCGGAAACGCAAACACGCATTGCCCAATATGAGATGGCTTTCCGCATGCAGACCAGTGTGCCGGAATTGACGGATCTGGGACAGGAAAGTAAGGCAACTCTGGAAATGTACGGGCCGAATGTTCAGAAGCCCGGAACCTTTGCCCATTCAGCGATCCTAACACGCCGATTGATGGAACGGGGTGTGCGTATGGTGCAGATTTTACACCGAGGTTGGGACCAGCACGGTTCATTGCCTGCGAAGATCAAGAATCAGTGTATGGATGTGGACCAGCCCACCGCTGCCTTAATGAGAGACTTGAAGCAGCGCGGGATGCTGGATGATACATTGGTGGTTTTCGGAGGTGAATTCGGGCGCACAGTATACTGTCAGGGTAAATTGACACGCGAGAACTACGGTCGTGATCACCATCCGCGTAACTTTTGCATGTGGATGGCTGGTGGAGGAATCAAACCGGGTATTACCTACGGGGCCACAGATGATTTCAGCTATAATATTACCCGTGATCCAGTCCACCTTAATGAGCTTAATGCTACTATCCTACACTGCATGGGGATTGATCACTCAAGGTTCACCTTCCCATTTCAAGGATTAGACCAGCGTTTAACGGGGGTTGAAGAAGTTCATCCCGTGAGCGCCATCATGGCCTAGTTCTTTAGGCAATCAGCATCGAGGATGCCGTTATAGTAGAAGGTGAGTTTTCTTGATCGATGCCCAGCAAGTGAAGTGCTGTGGTAACGCCAAAACCTTTTTACAACAGGTCGAACTCTTTTGCTTGTGCCTTGTTAATACTCACAGGATGATCGGCCTCGTCCATGAAACGTATACTTTTATTCGCTTCTTTTCTTGTTGTGTTGGCCTTGCAGGCAGCCAAACCCAATATAATCTTCATTATGGCCGATGACATGGGCTATGGCGATGTCCAGGCATTGAATCCAAAATCAAAGATTCCGACGCCTCACCTCAACCGGCTCGCAAAGGAAGGTATGACTTTTACTGATGCACACAGCCCATCAGGAGTGTGCACACCCACGCGTTATGGAGTAATCACTGGTCGTTACTGCTGGCGTTCATCTCTAAAGCGAGGGGTGCTGGGTGGTTATAGTGCCCCGCTCATTGAAAAGGATCGACCGACCGTTGGCTCAGTGTTGCAGAAATCCGGTTATTACACCGCGGCCATTGGCAAGTGGCACCTGGGCATGAACATGACGCGTCGCGAAGGTGGAAGGCCCGCAAAGGATCGCTGGGATGGCGATGGTAATGTGGATTTCGCCAAGCCAATTGCTGACAGCCCCATCACTCGCGGCTTCCATGAGTACTTTGGCGTGAGTGCTTCACTCGATATGGCTCCTTACGTATGGATAGAAAATGACCATTTCGTGAAAGCAAAACTCTTGCAGCAACCGGCGGTAAAGTTTCCCGGTTTCGTTCGCACAGGCCCACGTGCAGCGGATCTTAAATTTGAGGAGGGCTTGGATGTGCTGGGGGAGCGTGCAGCGGGTTTTCTCAAGCGTATGACCAAGCAAAAGAAACCCTTCTTCCTTTATATGCCACTGACCGGTCCGCACAAACCGGTGACACCACACTCACGCTTTACCGGCAAGACAGGGCTGGGCCCCTACGGCGATTTCGTGATGAATGTGGATGACACTGTCGGTCAGGTGCTGAAGACCTTGGATGAGACACAACTCACAGACACCACTTTGGTGATATTCACCAGTGACAACGGTTCATTCATGTACCGCGTGGATGATGAAGATGATCATGTAAAAACGCCTGGTAAGCAGCAGTATCATGCCAAGAATCACACCGCTAATGGCCCTTGGCGTGGGACGAAGGCAGACATCTGGGAAGGCGGCCACCACGTGCCGTTTTTTGCACGTTGGCCAGGCAAGGTCAAGCCGGGTAGCAATTGTGAACGCGTAATTACCCACACCGACCTTTTTGCTACAGCGGTAGAAGTGGCTGGTGCCGGAGTTCCGAAAGGTGTCGCACCTGATAGCTACAGTTATCTGTCACTATTGCTGGGCAATGAAAAAAAATACTCCCGACCGCCGGTGATCCATCATTCTGCCTCTGGAATGTTTGCCATTCGCGAAGGTGATTGGAAGTTGATTCTTGGTAATGGTTCTGGAGGGCGTCAGCAACCGAAGGGTAAGCCATTCGCTAAACCCTATATTCTCTCGAATATCAGAGCGGATCAGGCTGAAACAAAAAACCACTCTGAAACCGAGTCCAAGATCGCTGCCCACCTAGAGGCCGCCTTCGTCAAGATTCAAAAAAATGAACGGAAATAACCCTATTTTTCCCGTAAATAGGCATAATTTCTATGCAAATGTGACTCAATCTCAAAAAAGACTTGCCTTCTTATAGAGTTGGGACGAACAAAGAACCGGTTCGAAGCGATGTCGGGGATTATAGACATGCCAAATCAGGTGCGGACGCAGTCTGCAGATACTTTGATCTGCCACTGTTATCAGGTCAGTGCCTCCAGTATTCTCAAGGCCATTGATGAAGGAGATGCTGAAACGATTGAGCAGGTATCACGATTGACAGATGCGGGTACGGGTTGCGGCAGTTGCCAATGTCGAATTCAACGTTTGCTGTCTGGTTTCCCTGCGGAGTGCGGGCCTTGTGCGCTTTGTCCTGGATGCGGTCATGTAAAGACCTTGTGCCATTGTAAGGCAGCTTAATTTTTCAGATGTTCTTTGAGACTGTGACTGAGTCTCGATAGCAAACAAATTTCATTTTTAATGAGTGTGCGTTTTGATTTTGTAAGATCCTGTGGTAGCGTTGCCGAGTTCCTGCGCTACGAAAGACGCGATGGTGATATTAGGATTTAAAATATGAAAGGTAACGAAAAAGTCATTGAAGCATTAAATGCCGGGCTCACTATTGAACTGACGGCAATCAACACTTATTTCATCCACTCCAAAATGTGCCGCAACTGGGGGCTCAATAAATTGGCAGACCACTATTATGCTGAGTCTATGGAAGAGATGAAACATGCCGATGAAATCATTGACCGAGTTTTGTTTTTGGATGGAGTGCCGGCCATTGCACGTTACGACGTGATTAATGTGGGTAACACGCCTCAGGAACAGATCGAAAATGCTATGACCTTGGAAACAAAAGGTGCGGCGACTTACAATGAAGGAGTGAATCTTTGTGCTGGAGTGAAGGATACCGCTAGCCGTGAACTCATGGAGCGAATGGTAGTGGAGTCGGAGCAAAGTATCGACTGGGCTGAGGCGCAGTTGGACCTTATTAAAATGATCGGAATTGAGAATTATCTCGCTCAGCAGATGGGTGCCGCTCCAGCGAATTAATGGCCGTAAGTACTTAAGCCCGTATTTTGTCTACTGCCTTACTTGGTCGCTTATCTGGACCGATTTTTTTCTTTGCGCCCATGGCAGAAAGCATCGTGTTGTAAACGTCTATCCCTTCGGCTTTAACATCCATAAACTGACCGGTTTTGAAACGTCCATTGGCACCGGTGATGGCATGGAATACTCCGGATAATTCGCGTTTCACATCGTTGTGCCTTCCATCGCCGGATTCAGTGGAAATGGTAAAGAGTGAATTATCGAGAATGCTGCGACCATTCGCTTCTCTGGTGCCATCAAGGCGTTTCATAAAGTAGGCGATCTCGTTCATTTTCATGTGTGCATGGGCCCGCAATTGCTTGTTCTCTTTCTTTTCGTTGAACTTGTGCCACCACTCATGACTGCATCCTCCAGAGCCGCCTCGGCGGTGTTCCGCGGCGTCGTTGAATTCATATCGTGTACGATCGCTGTACTCATACTTGCCTGTGAGGCGAATGCGTTCACCGGCGGCCAGGAAGGTGATGGAGCCAAAGCGTACACGATCCATTTCAATGGCCAAAGCATACAGGTCGGCGAGGAGGCGCCATTCGGTGGTGAGTTCATTAAGAGTGATGTCTATCCCTTCGCCTCCTGGGTCAGCTGGGCCGCCATGAGGGACACTTGAGCGTGGTGGAAGGGCAGGACCATTGTTATTTTTGTGTTTTAACGTAAAGGCGCGTTGTTCAAATTCGCGGACCCGGTCGAGGTGATCCTTGATGCGTGATTTAGAGGCGTTGCCAAGAGGCGAATTAGGGCCGACGTAATAACGATACTGGTCAACCACTGAATCTAGCACACTGCGCTTAAGGCGCTGAGCGCGTGCGTCGGTGTCATCGAGACCCGCGATTGCGCCGAACACCCGATCAAACAAGTCACGTGGTTTTTCCTGCATCCGCGCTGCAACAGTCCCGTCCAGATTATAACTGTGCAGATACCGTCCGACACGGCTCCGGCGGAAAAATGTGCCAGCTACCAATGTGGTGACCATGCCGGCGGGCAAACCTGTAGGATGGTGAGCGTGCCGGATAATTTGGTCAATGGATGGCCCACCGGCTTTGGCCTCACCGCCGGCAGGTTGAGCGGTAAAGGAAGCCGTCGCACCATCGAAGTGGGCATTGATGCCGCGGACATCGCAACGAACATGATCGACATTGCGCATAATGAGTAGTTTGTCCCTCAAAGGCTTGAGCGGTTCGAGTACATCGTTAAAGCCTTCGTTCTGTAGAGGCGCAGGGATGCCAAGGCCAAAGAATATATTGAAGGCGCGAGTTGGAGGCTTTGCCTTGATGGCGCCAAAGGCATTGGTAGCGATCATCTCTTCAAGAAGGGGGAGACCAACACCAATGGTGCCTAGTCCTTGAAGCATCGTGCGGCGGTTGATGGGAGTCTTCATTCCATATGTTCAGTTCGTAATAGATCACTCAAGGCAACAGCGATGATAAGGCTGCCGTAGGTGCCTCCATTTTTTTGAGCGGTTTGATGAATCTTGTCAACTATCCGGACCTCGCGTGCACCCAAGGGGCGACCTATGGCGAATTGCACTAGTTTCCAAGTTATACTTTGGCGAACACGATCGCTGGCGGCAATCAGGTTCATTAGCTCAGTTGAGTTCCTGTATGCAATGGGACTTGCCTCGCCGGGTATGAGAATTGTCCCGTCTTCACGCAGTGCGTTGCCGTGGTGGTCCTTATTGAAGAACGAGCCTAGTCCGTCAAACTTTTCGAGTCCAAATGCCAATGGTTCAAATTTCCCATGGCAACCGCCGCACTTCTTGTTGGCAATACGCCGTTCAGCGATAGCGCGTTGGGTAAGTCCAGGTTTGCTAGGCACCGGAGTGGTGTCGACACATGGAGGTGGATCTTTAACTACGCCGCGCAATAGATCATGCATGACAAACAGTCCCCGTGTGACCATCGATGCATCTTCGCCACCAATGGTGAGTATACTGCCTTGGGTAAGAAGTCCACCGCGTGTTGAGGTTTTGGTGAGATCATAACGTAATAGATTTTTGTCGTTCCCCAACACAGGTAACCCGTAATGCCTTGCCAGAGTGGGAGTGAGAAATGTCAGTTGTGCGTTGAAGAGTTCAGAGAGCGGTCGGTTCTGTTTCCAAACCACTTCCTTGAAAAAGGCCACCGTTTCCTCCCGCATATCTGTTGCTAGGCTCGGGTTCCAGTGAGGAAAGCGTTTTTTGTTAGGTCTAAGGTTTTTCAGGTGTTCAAGGTTGAGCCATTGACCGAGGAACTGTACGGAACGTTCAATTGCACGCGGGTCTTGAAGCATGCGCTGCACATGGGATTGTAAATTTGAGAGGTTACTTAACTCACCTTTGTCAGCGGCGTAATTGAGCGCCTTATCTGGCGGTGCTCCCCAGATTAGATAACTGACACGTACGGCCAACTCATGATCATTGACCTGTCCGCCATCTTGTTGGTTTTCCACCCGGTAAATGAAACGTGGTGATTGCAACATCGCTTCAATAACTAGTCCGACCGCCTGATCGTAATTGCCGCCATTGGCGACAACCGTGGTGGTGATGCCACGATACTCTACGACTTCTCGTTCCTCCAATGGCCCGCGCAATATCCATCGACCCAGTTTTTCGATAAAGGCGCGCATGTCTTTATCTGTGAAATTTCGCTTAGAGGAGAAGCGTTTTGCGAATGAGGCTACATCAATATGGCTGACAATTTGCCTTGCCAATAGGGCGTAGGCATTAATGTGCTTGAGGTCGACATTGAGGTTATAGGCTGTGTTGGAAAACCCATCGGCACGCAAATCGGGTGGCAGCAGGGCGCGCGCTTTCTTTGCGATGTTTACTCCTGTGGCGGCATGAACCGTGGCGATGTATTCTTCCAATGTCAGCCGCCTAATCCAATTTTGATGTGACTTATCACCATGTACGTACACTGCCGGATCAATTCTAGCCAAAGTCCAATTTGCTCCTCCATTAATCCACTTTTTGATGACCGCCTTTTCGTCGCTAGAGAGAGGAGTGCGTTTCTTTGGCATTTCATCTTTTGCGACTGCTTCCCATAACATACTGGCGGCATGTTTGCCCGGTACGATTGTGTCAGCTTCATCGAAAGCTGTGGCTCGCCGTGAGAGATCCAGTTCGCCCTTGGCTGTAGCCGAGTCATGGCACTCGAGGCAATGATTGGCCAATAGGGCCGCGATTTTTGATTCGAACAATTGTTCGTTTTCTTTGGTCGCCAGCTTGGCGGGATCCATCTGTGCCTGAGCACCGGCCTTGAAATTGTTCGCTACTTCTTTTGCGCTCAGATCACGGTTGTAGATAGCCACCAGATACAGCGTGCCCAACCAAGGCCGGTCACCTGAAAGCTCGTTGCCCAGTGCCAGCCGGTATGAACTGTCCCAGTTGGACATTGTGCCCTCAATCATCTGCTCTTTTACTTTTTTACCATTCACGTACAGGGAGGCACGCCCCGTGCTGTCGCGGGTATAGACAGCCTGAGTTGTTTTTCCCGACAATAGTCGTTCTGTTTCAATGGCGGGCATGCCGTTTTTGCTGGTGCGCGTGGTGCGCAGCCGCGCCTGCACACTGGTGGCTTCCTGGCCAAGGGTAAAATTACGCTCTGAAGTGTTTTTTGAGATGGTAACGAGTCTGGCGGGGCCGTCTTGCTTCAAGTTGCCCGGCTTAAACCATACCTCCACAGAGATCTCATTGGACTGCTTAAGTGCGTTAAGGAGTCTGGTAGGTGGCCCTGCTGAGGCAATTACAGTGCCTTTTCGAATTTCTATTGATCCAGCTGTACGTCGGATATTTTTGACTGCCGTGATGCGCAAATCCAGCGGAGGCTTAAGTCCAGAGCGATCCTTGATTACCGCGCCCTGCACCGTGCTGAAATCATAGATCGTAACTAGCCCATCATCCGTGCGCTCCGCTCCTAGTCCGGCCATGGCGGTCAGTAGAATAACCATGAAAATGGGCTTCATCAGGCCGTCAGTGTCCTGTTGAATCTTTCTGGCGGCAAGGTTGTTTTGTGCGGACAAATTGCTTGTTTATCGTTAGGGTTACCTTATGTCCACACGCATTGGCTTTCTGCTCATGTTCTCTTTCTTCCTTTCGATGCTGGTCCATGCTGATTGGTTGCAACTGCAGGGTAACGCGCAACGTTCAGGTAATGTGCCGGGAGAGGTGTTGAATCGATCACTGGGGCTGATGGCAGCAATTCCATTGACCGATGGAGTGCAGGCTTCACCGGTGGTGGCCGATGGGGTTGTTTATGTTTTGGATGGGTCGGGAGTGGTCTATGCGATTGATGCAAAGACGTTTGAAGTGAAATGGCGGTTTGCGACAAAGGGTGGCGCGGGCAATTGCAACAATGTGGCTGCGCCGGCAGTGGTGGGAAAATATCTGCATGTAGGTACGATGGCTGGCTATTATTATGTTCTTTCCAGAGAGACAGGGAAGGTGGTGAAGCGAATTGACTGTAAGGAGCCAATTTTTTCCGCGCCGGCGGTGGGGAAGGGACGGGTTTATTTTGCAACTCTTGGAGCACGGGTATTTGCGGTGTCGCCAAGAGGAAAAGTGGAGTGGACTTGGGATTTTGTGAAGGCGGTTATTGGATTTAAAGGCAACCGTTGGTTGGGGGCTGATTGGGTGAAGTTCCGTGGAGACCGAGTTACTTGGAAGGATCATTTCGTATGTTCACGTGATATTTCACTGGTGGGCAAAACGGTAGTGATGCCGGCTGGTGGGAGGACCGTGTTCCTGGAGGATGCAGGCGAGAAACCAAAACTTCGAAAAGTGGCAGTCATACCACAATTTGCAGGCACGGAGTTTCCTGCAACACTCGGACAAAGTGTGGATGATGCAGGCAACGTTTATGTGCAATGGCATCGTCGTGACAACGCAGGGCGCGTGGAAAAGATGCGGCTGGCCGGCGATGAGTTAAAAGTTGATTTCATAAAGGGCACCCAAACGGATATTCGCACGCCAGGAATGCTCAATTTTGCCCCGGTAAGTATTCGCGGTGGAGATGTGTATCGTGTGCGACCTGAAAAAGGGTTTGGCTTGTGCCTACATCTTGAGGGGGCTGAAAATCCCGAAGTACTCAATGGTGCAGCGTCAATTTGCCCACCTGTATTGACACGAGATCAGGTTGTCTACGGTGGACTTGATGGCAAGGTGCACATCGTGCCGTTGAAAGGTGGCAAGGGCCGGGTGCTGGATACAGCATTTGGCGCGCCGATTTCCGCGCCGTTGGCAGTGACTGGTGGGCGGGTATACGCGGGGTGCGAGGATGGATATCTGTATATTTTTGGTGAGGGTGGCAAGGCGGCTTTGCCAAAAAAGGATTTGGAAATATGGAAAATACGAAGCCCGCTTAAAGGTCCTTTGACTGGCGATAAATTCAACTGGTATACCAATTACGGTGACTTTGCCGGTAGCAATTCCAACGATCAGGGGCTGAAACCACCTCTTCGTATGCGCTGGGCAAGACGCTTGGAAGGTACTGTGAAGCACCTACCCGTGTGCGGCGGAGGGCGTCTTTATACACACACTGCAGAAGGTCAGATTATTGCTGCAGAGCAGGACACGGGTCGCGTGCTCTGGCGCACGTATTTTCCTGACGGCTTTTTGTCATTCACATCACCGCTGTATGTGAAGGGAAAACTACTTGTTCCGCAGGGAGGTATCAAGCAGTCGCATATTCTTTGTCTGGATGCGGCCACCGGTAAGTTGCTGTGGAAACAACCTTTCACTGGTTCTCCGGGCTGGAGTCGCCAGTTTCCACCGGTCGTTCATGGCAATGTCGCCATCTATGCCTCTGGTTCCGGTGATTATGACTATCAGGGTTCAGAAAAATATTTCTCCTTCGGAGGTACGCCCAAGGATCATGGTGGTCGCGAGGTGATGAGCTGGATTTACTCCAATACCAATCCTTATTACCCCAAAAACCATCGGCCACGCATTTGGGCGTGGGATCTCAACACCGGCAAACTGCTTTGGGAAAAGGACTTTTCAAAATACGGGAAGGGCGGCAACGACTGCGGCATTTGTATTCTTGATGGAAAACTTTATTACTCTGTGTTCTTTGGGTACGCGACGAGTGAAAAGGCGCGCCGCGGTTTGCCTGTTGAAAATAACGGCTTCACCGCCTGTCTTGACCCGAAGAGCGGAAAGGTTGTTTGGTCTACTACGGAGTATTTTGTCACGGCCAAGTGCACTCTCAGCGCACGGAATGGACGCATTTTTATTGGTGGTTTTAATCGCGCCAAGGAAGGCACTAATGATCGCTTCGTCTGGTGTCTCGATGCCAAGGATGGCCGGCTTATCTGGAAATCCGATGCAGTCACCTCCGCTCTCAACGTCGTTACTGTGGGTGAGCGATATATCTTCTCCAATGCTCTCCGTGGTAAGGGCAATGTTTATGACCATAAGACCGGTAAGGTCGTTGCCAGTATTGGGCACAACTATGCCTGCTGCCGGTTTACCATGTCCGAGCCCTACGTCCTTGGTGCGAACATGGACATGATTGATCTTTCCCGTGAAGGCAAACTTGTCTCTACCGGTCCTGCCATTGATTCGCGTGAATGCCTCGGTGCGGTCGTCAGCAACGGTCGTATATTCTACACCTCCCAAGCCAGCGGTTTCATCGTCTCGCAAACCTACGGAAAGGAAGCGGAGAAGATTCCCGCAGTTTGGGAGCGGCCATGAACCGGCGTGCATTCATACACCGCACTACTGCATTGGCTGGCTACGGGGTGGCGGCTTCATTACTGGCCAAGCCTTCTGAAACGCCACCACTACACTTGCTCTCAAAGCAGGGATGTGGACGGGCCAGTGGTTATGCTGAGGCCAATAAAATCATCACTGCCAAGAGCCAAACGCACGTGGCGTGGATTGATTCAGCACCGGAGGGTTTTCGTGTTCGTGTTGCCACTCTAAACCGTGCGACTGGAAGATGGTCTCCGACCTACACCATCGGTCAGGCCAAGGACAACCACGGGGGTCCGGCCTTGACAATCGATTCAGAAGGTTACCTGCATATTGCGTATTTCCCCCATCATGATCCTTTTCGTTACCGCCGTTCCAAACGCCCTCACGATGCATCCGAGTGGGAAGAGGAAATCCAGTTTGGTGAACGATTGACTTACCCGACGATGATTTGTGGAGCGGATAACACGTTATACTTCACCGCCCGCCGCAGTTTTAGTGATCGGCCTTGGTTTGTGGAGCTTTGGGAAAAGAAACCGGGGCACAACTGGCATCGAGTCGGTCCGGTGATGTATTCGAGATATAAAGGTTATGCGCATTTTCAGGAGTCGCTGGCATGGGGGCCGGATCATAAAACAATTCATTTGTGCTGCCGATTTCACGAGCTATCAGATAAGAGTGCTTATGGTCGGTTGCAGACTGTAGCCTACATGAAGAGCGAAGATTTTGGGCGCACTTGGAAACGTTCGGATGGCTCGGTAATTCCCAAACCCGTTACGGTTGACAACATCGAGACTATCGCACGGGGAGGTGTGGACCTAAAGAAATCCCTGCGGGCAGGTTGCATGGCGGTATCGCCCAAAGGCCAGCCTTACCTTTTATACAGCACGACGGCGGAGCAAAAAGGCGAAGCTTGGCTTGCGGTTGCCGACGGCAAAGGTAAATGGGAACGGAGGCGCCTGAATGATCATCTTCCTGAAGGATGGCGATCATTCAGTTTAATTATGGCTGGCGGCCTCTCCTTTGATTATCAGGGCCGCCTCCAAGGCGTGGGGCAGTTGCAAACGGGTGATCAAAACGAAAAAATCTGGGGTGATCCCGCCAATGAAATTGTGGCCTTCACCGTGACCGGTAAGGGTGACATCCAGTTTAGAGCTATCAGCAAGTTTGATCCGAAGACTTCGCACTGGCTCCCCAACATCGAACGATCCACCGGCCACAATATGGTACCCTCACTTCCGAGCGTCCTTTTCACCG
>CAZHJW010000035.1:1983-3305 GCA_964533265.1 uncultured Pedosphaera sp. | reverse complement strand
CGCGATTACGACCAGTGCGTGCTAAGACCCGATAAACCCCACTGGGCGCAGCGTCTGCGTGAGGGGGGTTACCGCACCGCGTACATGGGCAAGTGGCACGTGGAACGCAGCAATTCCCTGGAGCAGTTTGGTTGGGAGGTTAATCATAGTAAGGCTTCGAAGCATCACAAGTTTCTCGGACAAGGAAAAGAAGCCGGGGCAGACCTGCCGATTGACCCTGAACTGTGTCGTTACGTCGAGGGACCGCAGGGGTACAACCGTCTGTTGCATTACGGTGTTACTGATACACCTCCTTCTGCGCGTTACCCGGCCTTTACGGTTGAGCAAGCGAATGAGGTGATTGCCGAATTCAGCAAAGGCGATTCACCTTGGTGCGCCTGCTTGAGTTTTTCCGAGCCCAACGAGTCGCTGATTGTCAGTCGTTCAACATTCGAAAAATATGATGTCAGTTCGATACCGTTGCCTGAGAATTTGAATGACGACATGTCCGGCCGACCGAATATTTACCAGCGCCAGCGCCTCATCAGTTCTGATGTAACTCAGGAGGAATGGCGCATGGTACGCACCTGCTACTACGGTCGTGTCACAGAACTGGATGCGGAGTTCGGGCGTCTAATGGAGCACTTGGAGGCTTTGGGTGAATTGGACAACACTATCATAATCGTCTCTGCTGATCATGGTCGCTATGTCGGTGCGCACGGCTATGACGCGCACAACTTCGGCGCCTTTGAGGAGATCTACCGGATACCGTTAATTATCAGTGGTCCTGAGGTTGCGACGGGAGAGGAAACCTCCGGGCTTGTAAGCCTGATGGATCTCTGCCCGACGCTTCTTGAGCTAAGTTGCAATGAGCCTTTTGACGTTTCCGACTCAAAGTCGTTTGCCAAACTGCTTCAGGACCCGCAGGCAACTGAACCTTCCTTTAACACCGCTTATGGTGAATATCACGGTACGCGGTTCAACCTTACCCAACGTATTTTTTGGCAGGGCGATTGGAAATTTGTGTTCAATGGGTTCGATTTCGATGAGCTCTATGATTTAGGTAATGACCCGCACGAGATGAGAAACCTGGTCAACGAACCGGAGCACGAGGCGCGGGTGCGAGAAATGATGTCTGAGATCTGGCGAGTTGTGCGCGAGACCGGCGACCGCGCCATCGAGGAAACGCATTACTACTCCATGCGTATTGCCTGTGTGGGGCCAAACCCGTGATGAGGTGCCATGGCTTACCGCATTGAGTCCATCGAGTTGTATGTGCGCGAACTGCCGCCTGACCGCATGGTATTTGCCATCGGCAAGGTAAAGGCCAAGCGTCGACCGCG
>CAZHJW010000035.1:0-1883 GCA_964533265.1 uncultured Pedosphaera sp. | reverse complement strand
CACAATAAATCCATTTTTGAAATGGTGCGCTCTGATGCTCTGGGTATCGATGCAGCTTGTCTGCATCCGGAGCTAAAGGATATTTCCATTGGCAAAACCCTGCCGCGCCGACCGCTGCGCGAGATTTATATCCGGCATACGGTGGGCGCGAAAGACCCGATCCTTACGGCTGATTTACCCAAGGCCAGTCGGTTGAATGATGGTGAGCCTGAGACACTGGAGGAATACATCCGGCGTGATGGATTGAGATATTTTAAGGTGAAGACAGGCGGCAACCCAGAGGAGGATTTAGACCGGCTGGCGCGTGTTTGGTCAGTCGTGATGCACGCCGATCAGCCTGTGGTGACATTGGATGGTAACGAGAGTGCCCGTGATATTGATGCCTTCGCACGTTTTGTGGAGTCTTTCGAGAAACGAATCCCGGGCCTCTTCCAGCACACTGCCTTTATAGAACAGCCGCTGACCCGCGCATTGACACATAATCCGACCACCGCCAATGCCATCGCCGCCATATCCAAAAAGAAACCGCTCATTATTGATGAGGCTGATGGCAACACCACCTCTTTTGCCAACGCCCATAAAATCGGCTACAGCGGAACCAGCCATAAGAACTGCAAGGGTTTTTTTAAGTCGGTAATGAATCACGCCCTCTGCGGCGTATTGCGCGAACGCAAGGGACGGGACGCTTTTCTCAGCGCCGAGGATCTCAGCCTTATGCCGCTGGTTTCACTCCATCAGGGATTTGCGGCGGTTGCGCTATTAAATATTGCCCATGCCGAGCGTAACGGCCATCACTACAGTTTTGGCCAGCGCCAGCTCACGCCGCGTGAACAGCAGCTTGCCCTCCAACATCATCCGGACCTTTACACCCGGCGCAAGGTCGACCTCTTTCTCAATATTCAAGAGGGCAAAGTCCGTTGTGATTCGCTTCAATGCCCCGGTTTTGGCGTAAAGTTCGAACCAGAATGGAAAAAGCTTACCTCGTTGGCGAAGTGGAAGGTTCTTTGGTGACCTATCGTGGTGACCTTGTATGGCGTGGGCGTGGCGCATATTCTTTGGCCATGCAAACACGCATTCTTCCCCTGATCGCATCGGTTGTTTTTGTTACCACTTCATTTGCCGGGGAACCGGCCAAGTTTGCCAGTGGCATTGTCGATATAGGTATGGTGGCCAAGGATTTGGGTAAGACGGCAAAATTTTATACCGAGGTGATTGGGCTCAAGGAAGTGAAGGGCTTCGAGGCATCAGCAGAAAAGGCGACGGCGTTTGGTTTAACTGATAATCAACCGGCCAAGATTCGTGTGTTTGTCTTGGGCGAGGCTCCAACCTCTACCCGCCTTAAAATTATGGCTTTCCCCGAGCGGCCGGGCAAAATGCCCAACCAAAAGTTTATCCACTCATCTATTGGGATCAGCTGCCTCACCCTGCGGGTGGAGGACATGACTGCCGCTTTGGCGCGCCTTAAAAAAGCCAAGGTCAAACTGCTGGGAGAAACTCCGGCGTCACTGGGGGGCAATAATCGTATCACCGTTTTTCATGACCCCGATGGCAACTTCGTAGAGCTCATCGGGCCAGTGAATGAATAATTGAAAAACGAGGGCTTCTAACTCATAATAAGTCCTTGATTGAGGACTAATAGATGAACACGAATCGCCGACAGATGTTGAAGGGGCTCTCGTTGGGAGCGGGGTCCATGCTGCTTTCCCCGATGATCCAGCGGATGATGGCTAATGCTGAAGGTAAGGAGTGTCCGCCACGCTTTGTTTTCGTTCTTCAAAGTAACGGCTTTGATGCCGTGCAGGCGTGTCCGGAGAGTATCCCGTTCCAGAAGTATGCCGACCGCGAAAAATTTGGATCGATTGATCTCATGCAGCACAAGCTAC
>CAZHJW010000034.1:0-17764 GCA_964533265.1 uncultured Pedosphaera sp. | reverse complement strand
GATAAATTTTGCCTCGACCAAAATCTGCTGGTGCCCAGATGTATGGCCCTTTGTGACTTCAGGGGATTTACATCCCGAAACCGACAGCCCCATGAACAAAAGAAATATATACTTCATAAGAAAAATCCTCCTGCAACGATATATCCCTTAGAATCCACCCAAACCAAAGCCAATCTTATCCCCTCCCACATTTGACGAATCACTGCTGCTACATTAGTTTTATCCCAGCCATTCGTGAACATCCCTCATCATCATATCAATATTTTCTGGAGCGAAGAGGATTCATGTTTTGTGGCTGATGTCCCGGATCTCAAGCATTGCACCGGGCAGGGAGACTCCCCTCAGGAGGCTCTAGAAGATGTCTTAGAGACCCGGGACGCATGGATAGAAGCCTGTCTCAGCGCCGGAGAGCAGATCCCAAAGCCAACTTATCAGGCAAACCAATAAACCTGACTCTGAACTTTTTCACGGGAAGCTTTTGAGGTTGGTCAAGGGCTTCTCCTACCCTAGTGTGCCCAAGTGTTTCGTCCCTGCATTGATTTGCACGAAGGTCAAGTGAAGCAGATTGTCGGCGGTTCACTCACCGATGATGGCGAGCGGCTGCAAACTAACTTCACTTCCGACAAGCCGGCTGTCTGGTACGCAGAATTGTACCGTAAAGACAACCTTCATGGCGGTCACGTCATCCAACTGGGGCTCAACAACGCCTCCGCTGCCCGCGAGGCACTCGCCGCTTTCCCCGGCGGCCTCCAACTGGGCGGCGGCGTAAACCCAGACAATGCCACAGAGTGGCTAGAAGTAGGTGCATCGCACGTTATTGTTACTTCATGGGCTTTCCGCGAGGGGATAATGGATGAAGAACGCCTTAAAGAACTGGTTAAAGCCATTGGCCGGGAGCGCCTTGTGCTGGACCTTTCCTGCCGCCAAGATGATGGAGAGTACTGGGTTGTCACTGATCGTTGGCAAAAATTCACTGAACTCAACATCACCAACAAAACCTTGGATCACCTTTCCTCGTACTGCGCAGAATTCCTCGTGCATGCGGTGGAGGTAGAGGGCAAACAGGCCGGTATTGATCTGCAGTTGGTCGAGACGCTTGCCAATGAATCCCCCATCCCAACCACTTACGCAGGCGGTGCCCGCTCACTGGCCGACCTTGAGTCGGTTCACAACGCCGGAAAAGGTCGCGTATACCTGACTATAGGAAGTGCCTTGGATATCTTCGGCGGCACACTCAAGTATGAAGACTGTGTTGCCTTCAATCGTGATCACGCCAAACGAGCTTGCGACTAGACCCACTCCTGCTAGGCTCACGCACATGAAGGTCCCTGCGATTGTTGCTGCTTTACTCGTGTCTTTTCCCCTGTACTCCCAGCCTAAGAAAGGCCCCCTTGCACCAATTAAAGACAACCCCGAGCTGCCACGAGTGCTCTTGATTGGTGATTCCATTTCCATCGGCTACACGCTTCCCACGCGTGAATTCCTAAAGAACAAGGCCAACCTGCACCGTATTCCTACCAATGGCGGCCCCTCTACCAAGGGACTGGCAAACATTGAGGCGTGGATCGGTAAGGGTAAATGGGATGTCATTCATTTCAACTGGGGTTTACATGACCTCAAATACATGGGCCCCAACGGAGAAAACCTTTACCCCAAGGAAAAAGGCGGGAAGGTGCAGGTTCCCTTGGCAGATTATGAAAAAAACCTCGATAAACTCACTGCCCGCCTAAAAGAAACCGGTGCCAAGCTCATTTGGCGTAACACCACACCGATTCCTCCCGGATCCAAAGGCCGTTACGTGGGGGATTCGGTGAAATACAACGAAGCAGCTGCCCGTGTAATGAAAAAATATGATGTCCCCACTCATGATCTCTACACGATCAGCAAAAAGCGTATGAAGGAATTGATGAAACCGGCCAATGTACACTACACGACCGAAGGTTCGCGTGTACTCGGTAAAGACGTTGCACGGATTGTCATTGAGACTCTCAAGTAGGTACGGTGGCAAAACTCTTCTTTTATTATTCTTCAATGAACGCGGGGAAATCCACCACCCTGCTGCAATCAGCACATAATTACCGGGAGAAAGGCATGCGCCCCCTCCTTTTTACTCCACAGCTCGACACACGCGCAGGTAAAGGGCGTATCGCTTCACGCATTGGACTCAGTGCAGAAGCACATGCTTTTACACCCGCCGACGACCTATTCAAAATAGTAGACGCCCAGGAAGCCATTGATTGTGTACTGGTTGATGAAGCCCAGTTTCTCTCTCGGGCTCAAGTTTACCAACTGGGCGAAATTGCCGACCAGCTGAACTCTCCCGTAATTGCTTATGGTCTGCGTACTGATTTTCAAGGCAATCTCTTTGAGGGAAGCCGACACCTCCTTGCTTGGGCCGACAAATTGGTTGAAATCAAAACCATTTGCCATTGTGGTAACAAAGCAACAATGGTCTTACGTACTGACGAAGAAGGAAACGTATTGCGCGAGGGGGCACAGGTGGAAATAGGCGGCAACGAGCGCTATATCTCAGTCTGCCGTAAACATTTCAAAGAAGGCATGGCCAACCCACAACCGGGTGATTTGCCACTAGACAACTGATTCCCACATTCCGGAAGATCGATTTACCGAAATAATATCTGAAATCGAATTTTGCGACCGGTAATTGACTGTGGAAGACAAACTATACAATAGCATGACCGACTTGAGCCTCTGAACTAGAATCAAACAACATAGCTCACACTTAATGAATGATATTACAAAACACGTTAGGAAATGTTTCCCCAACGCCACAGAAGGAAGAGATTATTTCAATCTATTAAACCAAACACTAAAACAGCGCAACGGTTTGACCCCTGGTAATACACGTTTTGCAGAGGGAGCTTGCGGTGATGAAATCAATGAACCGGAATTGCGACAACTCGAGCAACAGTGGGGTGAGCGATTTAAGTTTGGTGGGTTGGCAGGCTACTGTCATGGCGGTAGAACCGGCTTAGGCGCAGTTAGCCATCATGTTCCTGAACAAAACGGGCGAAAAAACTTACTATTGGTCGCCGGACCGCATATTGGCTGGCACAATGAAGAATGGGGGAAGGTTGCGCGTGAAGGGCAAACTGGAACCACCACTTCCTGCGGTGCATTAATGGCCATCGTGAGTGCAGGTTATACCAATCTAGAGTCCAAGGTCGTAGATCCACTAGATGCGCAACAATTCAATGTGGAAAGAATCATGTTACCATTTCTCAAAGACACTGTTGATACAGCCGAATCACCCCTAATTGTAAGGGCAACCCAATTCCTGATGCAGCAAGTTGACACAGATCTCGAGATCATCATCGAAAGTTTATTACCACATTTTGAAGGGCAGATCGCGTGTGTTACGGGGGTAACCATCAATACTGCAAAAGGTAATTTCTTCTGTCCATCGACACAGGCGATTATCAACAGCAAGCTGACCGGCGAAACAGTGGATCTAGATTTGGCTTAAACTTTATTTCTTGTTGATGGCCCTATAAACCCCATCAGGCAGCCTGCTTGGAAAGAGAAATTTAGGATTGGTAATCAGCCGATAAATGTGTGGATCACGCATTCGAACCAGTTCCTTGCTGTAGAGCCGCCATTCATTCTCGATATCCTCCCGCCTATGCTTTGCCTCCTGTGCGCCGAGCACCGAAGTGATTGCCCAGTAAAGGTACTCTGTGCATTGGCAACTGTAGTCGCAAGTGCGGTCATCATAGGTAAACCATGCCCCTTTAGGATAGCGGCGTGGCACCCGCTTGAAATATCCACCGCGCGCACGGTCAAGACACTCGGCTAGTTTCGTGCCGGGCCGCTCCCCAAATATTTTAGGATAAGTATTCGCATAACCTTCATGCGTAATAAGATGCAGTACTTCCTCGATTGTAGCATCAAATCGATCATCTCCTGGATTGGTCTCAGTCGCAAATTGTCCCTGACCAGAGTGAAATCCTGCATCTTGAAAATCCTCATGATCCAACCGATCCAGTGCACGTTCATTCTCAGTCACCGCCATAAACGCGTTCCGATTCACCAATTCTGTTAACACCGCGGAATTGTCAGGTTTGCCATCCTCGTCATTATCCAGATACTCGGCCAAAATAACCGCAATATGGCGCAACTTAGCTGGAGGAGTTTTTGCCGTACCAAAAACCCTTACTCCGAAGACACTGATATGTTGGGTAAACTGTTTTTGGAACGGCATATATTTACCTCCTGGCACCGTGGTGATTTTAAAATCCGGAATTGCGGCCATCATTGAAAAGGCACTCAAAAAGAGGAGTAAACACGTACGCATCAACAAAACCTATTGGCAACTGCGAAAAAAGAAAAGGGACGAGTTTTAAGCCCGTCCCCTTCCAGTTAAAATGACATTTTCTTAGAAACTATCCTCCACCTCGTGAGCATCCTCGTGTTCATGGCGATAATTTTCCACAAAATCAACCATTCCCCTTTCGAAGAAGAATCTATCCTCACCAAATGTAGGTTCTAGATCATCCAGCCAGGTTGCTTTTGGGTTGAACTTGGCAAAAAACACCTTGTTAGCCCAGTAGGGATTGCGGCCCTGAATAAATTTCATCACAAAAACTCGCTCACCATGAACTTCAGCCACACCATCCACACACACTTTTCCAGGAGTACAGCTCATGCTTGGCCCTCGCACTGTACGCGCCAGACCACTCACTTGATTGTATGCACGGCTGAAAATGTCATACGCGCGCGCCAACGGCACCTCGAAGTAATTCTTCGGACCGGTGTCTCGCTCCACAAACATGTAGTAGGGCACCGCACCCAGAGAGACCTGCTTGCGCCAGAGTGCAGCCCAAACGTCAGGATGGTCATTCACCCGTTTGATCAGCGGCGCCTGGCAACGCACCACAGCACCCGAGTCAATCAACCGCTTGACTGCTTCTTGCGATACGCTGGTTGAGAATTCTACCGGGTGACTACTGTGAGCCATGACTGCAAAGTTCTTTCCTGACTCTCGCACCTTGGCGATGAGGCGCATCAAATCATCCGCATCCTCACCATCAGTGAAACGGTATGGCCAATAAGCAATCGCCTTGGTTCCAACACGGATACTGTTCAGGTGCGGAATGTTTAAGAGAGGTTCAATGTATTGCCTAAGGAACTTTGTCTTCATGATCATTGGATCGCCTCCGGTGATCAGGACACTGTCAATTTGAGGGTTCTCTTCAACATAACGACGAAGATGCTCCGGTTCCTTATTCGCAAACTTTAATTCACTGTCGCCAACGAACTGTGCCCAGCGGAAGCAATAGGTGCAATAAGCGTGGCAGGTCTGACCTTGAGCAGGAAAGAACAATACGGTCTCGTTGTACTTGTGCTGCATACCCGGCAATTCCTCACCATCAAGCATGGGCTTATTGAGCTCCCGCTGGCCAGCGGGGTGAGGATTAAGACTGGCTTGAATTTCCCGCGCAGCCAGTTTGATTTCTGTATCAGAGGCTCCCTTCGTCACCAAATCACGCATACGACCGAAATCATCATCTGCCAGCATTCCGCGCTGCGGAACGGTGAGCTGGTACATGGGGTCATTCGGCAGGTTGTTACTATTGATAAGATTTTCTAATACATAGTCATTCACCTTGAAGGGTAAAACGGCCGAAACGGCCAGCATATCCTTCACCTCATCCCGATTCAATCCAAGGACCTCAGCGATCCGAGGCAGGTCATTTCGAGTATTGGCTTTGTAGGGTTTCATTAAATTATTACTATAATATAGCACATTTTCAGAGAACTGGAGGTCGAAATGCACCACTTAGTTGTGACCGATTCTATCCCTGCTTGTCTGTGATCTTCTCATATTCAGGATATGCACCCAAGTATAGAATGTAAGTTTTGTTTAAGTATAAGGGTAACCACTAAGAATAATTAGTTATATTAACTTCTTGCATTTTATTGATCCGAATCCGCGATTGCCCCACTCGAATCTAGCCAGTATTCTCCCTCGCCATGAGCCTCCCGTTCCGCCTACTGGCGATTGTCGTGCTCGGAGTCATCCCCGAGTTAGCAGCAAAATCCCCCAACTTTGTGGTGATATTTTGTGACGACCTTGGCTACGGAGATCTGAGCTGCTATGGACACCCTACCATTCAAACTCCCAATCTTGACCGTATGGCGACTGAAGGAGTGAAGTTTACCCAATTTTATGCCGCAGCACCAGTTTGCACCCCAAGTCGTGCGGGGCTTCTCACCGGTCGGCTACCTGTTCGCAGTGGAATGTGTAGCGACAAGCGCCGTGTTCTCTTCCCAAACAGTGCCGGTGGCCTTCCTCAAAAGGAGATCACGCTAGCTGAGGGACTAAAGACCAAGGGCTACGTCACTGCCGCAATAGGCAAATGGCATCTGGGCCACTTGCCCCAGTATCTACCCACTAGTAACGGCTTTGACACCTACTTTGGTATCCCTTACTCCAACGATATGGATCGACTTGCCTCCGCACCCAAATACCGTGAGGCCCTCTTCAAACCAAAGGTGGAATATTTTAATGTACCCCTCCTCCGAGACACCAAAGAGATAGAACGTCCTGCCGAGCAACGAACCATCACCCGCCGTTACACCGAAGAGACCATCAAATTCATCAAGGCCAAAAAAGACAAACCCTTTTTCGTGTATCTCGCCCACAGCCTGCCGCATGTGCCCCTTTTCAGAGATAAACCTTTTGTGGGCGTTTCCAAACGCGGCCTTTATGGCGATGTCATTGAGGAGATTGACTGGTCAGTCGGACAAGTGCTCAAAACTCTGCAGGATGAAGGGCTTGCAGAAAATACACTCGTATGGTTTACCAGTGATAACGGTCCTTGGCTTATTTTCGACACGCATGGGGGTTCCGCCGGCTTATTGCGGGATGGTAAGGGAAGCACGTGGGAAGGAGGTGTGCGTGAACCCGGTATTGCCTGGTGGCCGGGCAAGATTAAACCCCACACCAGTACCGCCATAGCCAGTACAATGGATATCTACACCACCTGCCTAACCCTTGCCGGAGCCAAGGTGCCTCAGGATCGAGTGGTAGATGGGGTGAACCTTTCTTCCGTTCTTTTCAAGGGAGGCAAAGGCCCACGCGACACCATTCTTTTTTACCGCGGAGAACAGCTTTATGCGGTGCGCAAAGGAGCGTGGAAGGCGCATTACATTACCCGGGCAGCCTATGGACGCTCACAGCCCGAGAAACATGATCCACCCGTACTTTATCATCTAGGCCATGATCCGGCAGAAAAGCATGATCTAGCAAAGGAAAACCCCGAGGTTTTGGCCGAAATTGCCGAGGTGATCCAACAACACAATGCCAAACTGGTTCGAGGCGAAAACCAACTCAATACTTTAATTCAACAATGAAACTATTCATATCTCCCATTCTCTACCTTGCTTTCCTCACCTTTTATGGTTGTGCCGAATTTCAAAGCCAGGAGCGGAATAGAGCCGCCAAGAAATACGGAGACTTAGGTCTCTGGATCGAAAATAAAAAAGAACTCGTGAAAATTCCCGACCTACCGGATGGCTCGGAAACCAGTAAGTGGATCGAACTCTTCAATGGTAAGGATCTCACAGGGTGGAAGGAAACCGACTATGCCGGACGTGGCAACGTAAAGATCAAGAATGGTGAACTGCATATTGAGAATGGCCTGGTAATTACTGGTGTTACTTTCACGAACAAAACAATCCTGCCCAAGACCAACTATGAAATGGAATATGAGGCGAAGAAGGTGAATGGGGCCGACTTTTTCGGATTGCTTACTTTCCCAGTGGGTGATTCCCATGCCTCCCTTGTCACTGGTGGTTGGGGTGGTGCAGTCACCGGTATCTCCAGCATCAACAGTATGGACGCTTCTGAGAATGACACCACGGTCTACCTGAAGTTCAACAAGGAACAGTGGTATAAGTTCCGTCTACGCGTCACTCCCGAAAACCTCAGCGTGTGGATGACTCCCAAAGAACACCTCATTCCGCTCAACGCCACTGTCGCCAGCATCGTAAAGGCCTATCAGGACGAAGCGGCCAAGACTGGTCCTGAGCTGACTGCCGTAGACGCCGAAAAAGCCTTGCGCAAGCTAAACCCCGAGCTGGATAAGAATATTCCTGCGCGTGACACCATCTATTTCCCCGGTGAATCCCAGATCATCGATGAGCCCATCAAGGATAAGGTCATTGAAATGCGCGTGGGGGAAATCGAACTCTCAGCCCCCCTTGGCTTTGCCACCTTCCAAAGCTACGGCGTTATTCGCAATGTGCGTTTACGCAAACTAAAGTGATTCAGGCCCGATAATGATGATTGAAGTGGTCAACACCAATACCACCCTGAAATCCCTGACTGAGCTAAAGGCCCACTTGGATTTGGCAAACCGACTTGGTCTTCCCATTCACCCCGATCCGAGAAAAAACTGGGATAACCTCAAGGCTTCCTTGCTGTTTGCATCACGATTTGAATCTACATCCAGGATTTTTGACGCTGGAGCGGACAAGGAGCCCACCTCCGTTTTTTTACCCGCAATGCGCCAGCTTTTGGGTTGTGAACTCTTCGGGATGAATCTGAATTACGAACAGGAAAGCGAGAGAATTAACCAGATTTCATATGTTAGAGGAGACATAACCAAAACCCCTTTTCCAGACGCACACTACGACGGGATTACCAGTTTAAGTGTCATTGAACACGGAGTAGACCTGGACGCGTACTTTAAAGAAATGGCGCGACTCCTCCAACCGGGAGGGCTACTGGTGACCTCAACGGATTATTGGCCGGACAAAATTCATAATAAGGAACAGGTGGAGGCATACGGACAACCTGTCTTTATTTTTAGCCAACCAGAAATCAAACAAGTCCTTGCAAAAGCTGCCCAGTATAACCTCCATCTCACTGAAGAAATCGACTATGAAGCCGAAGAGCAAACTATCAATTGGCTTGGCTTCGAATACACATTCATCATGTTCACCCTACAAAAGCACTAATCACACCCTTTTTCGCATATGCGTATGAGCAGCCCGGATAAGAAACCGCTCTACTTCTTTTGTTCAGAACGTCGCTTTCCTTCTTCATCCAGTTCCTTCATGCGCTTGGCTGTCTCCGGCAGCACATGGGGTCGCACCCAGTTAACGTAACGCTGCTGGGCCTCTTTCGATTCGGTTTTAAGGTCGCGTAACTTCAGGCACTTCGGACAAAATCCCAATGTCTTGTCCGTCGACATTTTTGACTGGTTGTAGCCAAGCGTTCCATCGGGTTTGATGAATACGGCGGGGTCTACTACAATGAACAGGAAAGGCTCCCCGTCTTTCCCTTTGCCGGGACAGCCTGGGTTTTGGCAGGCAAATGCCGGCCAGCAAATTTCATTGGTTTTCTCATCCACGTGAGTGCCCTTGCTGCCCGATGTTTCCACCCGACGGTGCGTCTTACCCGTGAAGTAAAGGGCCGGTAAATTGAAGCGCTCCTGAAAAACATCATCGCTCGAGCGCGGATCCTTCTCACCGCAGGCCAAAAATAATGAAACCATGCCGATCACCAATATTAGCAAGATGAATTGAAACCTTGTTTTGAACATCATTGTTTGGGTGTGTTTTGTCACTGCTTTACGGGGTTGGAAACAAGCATGTGCAAATTCATAATTTATCGACCTCCAGTCCTTAAAAAAGGGCTCCGCCAACTCTTTCAGTTACTAATTCGGAGACAGGCTGGTTGAGGGGATATCCGTCTGTGCTCCACCTGGAGGAGTCCACTGCACGCGAATCCAACCAGGGGACGGACCACTAGCTTCCTCCTGCCACCGAATCTCGATGGGCACCTTTTTTCCTGCCTGTAGTGCCACCGGCTTGGAGGCGATATAATTTTTCCATCCCCAACCTTGGAATACATGATGCACTTGCGCCCCATTAATCATTATCCAAGCTTCATTATCCACGTTTACGTGGAAAATATGTGGACCACCGGTTGTTGCGGTAATAAACCCGGTCCACTTGGCCGACAGCATCGAACCAGGCATTGGTCCGGGCAATGGGACGCTATAGGGCGTGTTCAAGTTTCCATGTATACCTCCAAATGGCATATTTAGAGAGGTATCAAGACGTGAAGCTGAGGTTCCGCTCCAGCTGTTATTAACATAATAGGTTCCCTTCAAGCCATTACCGACAATGGGCGGTCCTCCTGTTGAAGATCCACAACCGATCATATGGATACTTGCTTTTCCCCTTGAAATACCACCCACCGAATTAATGTGGGCCTTCACAATTTTTCCTGACGCCCCCAAGTCAGCGTTACTACTCTGGCTGGCACTCCCATCTGCCTTGACCAACTGCCCCTGACTCTTCATTAGGGAGGCCATGGCGTGCGCGTGGATTGGGGTTTCATCGGCTCCTGCCCAGGTCGCGGTGGAGAAATCACAAGTGGAAAGATTGCGTGTGGCCGCCAGAATCGTGGAGGGCCGCCCGATATCTGCACCTTCTGCCAGCACGTAACTGATTGCCCCGGCATCAATGAGCTGGTTTTTGGGTGTACTATATTGGCTCCATTGGCTCTGCGCCGTTTCATAGGCCGCCTGCCTTTCTGGATCGCAGGGCGACCACAATATTTTGGATGTGCTCAGTTCACTTTTCATGGCCGGCACTGAAAAAATATGCTCCAAAGTCTTCGCATAGTTATTCCCGAAATGCCCCGGTATTTGAAACGCCGTCAACTGCCAGGGCAGTCGTCCTGTGTTGTCATTGGCAAAACCGATAAAAGCCTTCCCAATCTGCCCTAGGTTGTTCACGCATTTGATCCGGTTCGCCTTCGCCTTGGCTTTGGCCAGAGCCGGAAGCAGCATGGACGCCAATATTCCGATGATGGCGATGACTACCAGTAGCTCAATGAGGGTGAAGGCTCGGGGTCTTGATTGATAAGAATTTTTCATTGTGACATATCTTCCTCTGTCGTGGATATTAAGCAGACCTCGGGCGTAACCTTAACGCCCTTGCGTGGAAATGACGCGTATCTTCGACCTGGGCTGTTCTGTTCATCTGTTCTCAGACTAGAAACATAACGTATATATTTTGTCTGAGTAAATCAATAGCATTTATCGTACCGCGTAATACTTGGGAGAAACACTTTAATTAAAGTGTTATTTTCGTTTAATGGGAAAAAGGCAAAAACCAACCTGCTTCGAAATGGAGGTGAATTGCAGTGGCTATAACCGCTGTGCGTAGTGCACCTGCCGGGCGATCTCTTGGAAGCCGGTGTCGGGATAAAGTGTTTGCCCGATTGGATTACTTTCCATTGTCTCAATCACCGCATATTCGAGTTTTTCACTCCGGAAATAATCCAGTGCATGCTCAATAAGTGCACGCCCCATGCCCTGACCCCGCGCCTTGCTGGTTACCGCCAGATTGGGAATTCGCCCTTTTCCAGCCTCCCGGTCAATCGTGGTGCTGATATAACCCACCACCGATCCATTATCATCCGCAGCCACAAACAAACCATCCGGATGCGTCGCTAGATCATCATCAATGTGCCGAGCCTTGCGCCAGCACCAGTCGTGACCGGCCAAATCGCCTCCCAGCTTTTCCTCCAGAGCGTGATCCAGCGACACTCCGGCGAACCCTTCCACCGTAATCGCCTTAACGTCATCCAAATCCTCGGGCTTAAATTTACGAATACAGTATTCCACTTGCTAAGCATCAAGGCATCGGCAGGAGCTTCAGCCAATCAGAAATTTTTGACAATCGTGTGTCTTGCCGTCTTAGGGGCCTCTAGGCCATCATCTGCCCGTGCACTTAACCCATTTAAGATTGCGAGGGTTTCGAAACTACGATCGGCTAGATGCCGAGTTTGGGGCGGGCTTTCACCTGCTTATGGGCCGTAATGCGCAGGGAAAAACCAATATCTTAGAGGCACTTCACCTCTTGGCAACTCTACGTTCATTTCGAGGAGTAGGGAGTGCAGCTATGGTAAGCCACAATCAGGCCGGCTGGTTTGTGGGTGGACGCATTGTGGGAAACGGCTCCCACGAGGTGAAGATATATTGGTCCACACGAGAGCGACGCCTCACCCTTAACAATGAACCAGTTAAAAAACTCACTGATTATCTGGGGACATTTCGCACCGTGGCCTTTTCCACTGAAGACCTAGCCCTGATCAAAGGAGCTGGTCGCGGCCGCCGCCGATTTCTAGATTTTCTCTTGTCGCAAACAATCCCTTCGTACCTGCCTTTACTCCAGCGTTACACGCGCTCAGTGCGCGCGCGTAACGTATTGTTAAAAAAGAAACCGTGCGATGAAGTTGCACTGAATAGTTTCACGATTGAACTGGTTAAACTAGGAAATGAAATTATATCACAACGTCAAAAACTGCTGCCGCAACTCGCTCCACGTATCATCACTGCCCATCAACGAATAGCCCCAGAGAGTGAGGGGTTAAGTGTGGAATATGTCCCAAGCGTAAAGTTAGATTTTGCCGACGAACTGGAACACATGGCAGAACGGGAACGGAAAATGGGTTCCACCCTCATTGGCCCTCATCGCGATGAACTGGCACTCCTCCTAGACAGCAAGCCAGCCGTTGATTTTGCTAGTGAAGGGCAAAAGCGCTCAATTGCCATAGCGCTCAAAATTGCCCAAGCTGAACACCTGACTGATTCCCACGGCACACCTCCGGTATTATTGATCGACGATGTGATGGGGGAACTGGATATCGAACGACGCAAAGGTTTCCTCCCGCTACTCGAAGAATGTGGAGGTGGGCGCGGACAGGTATTTATGACCTGCACAGAGGAAAACTGGCCCAAGGAGCTGGGGCCATCACTCCAACGTTGGCATGTCTCTGAAGGGGCAATCCACCCCGAGCTTTAAAAGACTTTGGGGGGCCGTAGCGCATAAAACAGCCGTGAATACTGTTTTCACGGATCATTTGGTGGAAACTTATTCACCAACACTGGACAAAACCCCACGGTGTAAGGACAATCAAAGGAGCCAATAGAAAGCCATGAATGCACGCAGCATATTGCAGGAAAAGGGGTTTTGTGTCCGCTCCATTGAGCCCAATGCCACAGTACTTGAGGCGTTGCAGTCAATGGATGAATATAAGGTTGGCGCATTGATGGTAGTGGAGAATGACCTGCTCACCGGCGTCATATCAGAGCGCCATTGTGCTCGCAAAGTGATGCTTAAGGAACTTTCCTCCAAAAGCACCCGTGTCTCAGAGGTCATGGCCAGAGAACCGGTACAGGTTAGCCCAGAAGCCAGCCTCGAAGAGTGTATGGCCATTATGGGTAAACATCGCGTGCGCCATGTACCGGTGACCGAAGAAGGAAAGGTATTGGGAGTTATCTCTTCCAACGATCTGCTTAACCTGGCACTCACCCAGAAGGATCACATTATCCAACAATTGGAGCAATACATCGCTCCTGGCCCCTAGAGTTTCCAATCAGGGGTTTTCATCTTCAGGTACGCAATAAAAGGTGAGGCAATCACTTTGTTTAAATTGATATTATTGGTGAGAAGATCACCAACTATCATACCAAGCTGACGCGAATGAAATGAATGAACAGCTCAGGCCAAATTCCGAGAACAATCGTCAGTAACGTCAAGAGAACAATCATCGCAGCAGACGGCCAACCAATGGAATCACTCCCAACTGCTCCAGTTTCCTCACTCACAAAAACCGCCTTCAATACTTTCAGATAATAATAGAGTGCCACCACGCTGAAGCAGAGGGCGATAGCCACGAGGAAGTAACCGCCGCCGGTCCACGGGCCAATCTGCGGGTTGGCCTCGATGGCGGCGAAAAAGAGATAAAATTTTCCGACGAATCCGGCCAACGGCGGAATGCCCGCGAGCGAGAGGATGAAAATCAACATGGCTGCCGCCATGCCGGGATTTGTTTTCCAACAGCCGCGGAAATCATCAATCTCGGCCTCACGTCCGAGGCGATCGCTGAGCAGCGCCACCACGGCGAACGCGCCGAGCGTGGCGATGGCGTACACCATCGTGTAAAATACCGCCGCCGCATAGCCGTCTTTACTGAACGCCACGACCGCCACGAGAATGTAGCCGGCGTTGGCGATGGCGCTATAGGCGAGCAGGCGCTTGAGGTTGGATTGACGCAGCGCACCGAGGTTGCCGACGGACATGCTCAACACAGCCATCGCGGCGAGCAGCAGCACGATGGGCGGCTGTCCGGCCACCGGTTTCAGAAGCGACAGCAACAGGCCGACACCGGCAATTTTTGAGCCGCTGGCAATCCACGCCGCCGCAGGCGTGGGCGCGGCTTGATACACATCTGGCGCCCATAAATGAAAGGGCGCCACCGCAATCTTGAAACCAATCCCGACGAGGATGAAAAGGTACGCCACGGTTATCAGTGGCGATAACCGAACCGCTTCGCTCACCGCCGACAAGTCCAACGCTCCTGTCATCCCATAAAAATAACTCAAGCCGAACAGCAGGAACGCTGTGGAAACCCCGCCGTAGGTCAAATATTTCAACGCCGCCTCGGCTGAGGTGCGGCGGGTTTGGTGCAGGGCGGTGAGGGAGTACAGGCTCAAGCTAACCAGCTCCAGCGCCACAAACGCACCGAGTAAGTTACGGCTAGTAACCATGAAACCCATGCCCAACGTGGCGAGCAACAGTAATGCAAAGTATTCACTCACGTGCACTGTTACCATGTGCCTTGCAGCCAATGGCAACACCGCCGTGCCTAAGGCAAATAACAGCCATTTTAGCGCAAGCGTGCCCGGGCTCAACATCAGTTGACCGTGGGTAGCTACCAATAGCTCCGCGTAATCCAGTGGCAGAGCACCCTCTAGCTGCAACACCAGCATCACCAACCCGCCTAAAAGGCCTAAGCTGCATATTTGAAGAGTTCTAGTTGCCCGTTCTTTGAGACTTGCCCCACGCATATACCCATAGTCAACACCCAGCGCTACAAACAGTGCCACAACCACAATCAGATCGGGCAGCAGGGCGTAAAATATCGGTTGGTAATCCATCTTTAGTTTGCCATTCGATCAACCAGTAGCTGTAAACTGCCATTAATGTGGTTTGTTAATAGCCACGGACACAGTCCTATCAGGATTGATGCGCCGAGCAGCAGTCCCACACCGACCTTCTCTGGCAGCGTCATGGACGGGTAATCAGGCTGCTCCACACCATTATTGTCATCGGAGTCCACAGCACGTGCTTGGAAAAACGCCTCGTGAATTTTTACCAATGTGTAGCCAAATGTCGCCAAGATCCCCACCCCCGCCGCCATCACAATCCACCCAGATAAGCTTCCCCATGCCCCCAGTAGCACGTACAGCTCGGACACAAATCCACTGAAGCCGGGCAACCCCATGGACGCCAAACCCGCGACTATAAACACCCACGCGATACCCGGCATCCGATCAATTAGTCGGTGTAGTTCATCAAGCTTCCGTGTCTTGGTTCGGGAATAAATCACCGTTCCTACCAACGCAAAAAGAAGTGCCCCAATGACACCGTGGGAGAACATCTGCAGCACTGCACCGGTCATGCCAGTAAGATTCAGTGTGGCAATGCCCAGAAGCACAAACCCCATGTGGCTGACACTGGAGTAACCAATAACATATTTGAAATCCTCCTGCCTCAGTGCCACCAGTGCCCCGTAGATGATGTTTACCACAGCAAACACTGCCACACATGGAGCCCATACCACCGCCCCTTCGGGCAACAAGCCAACCGCTACGCGTAGGCAACCGTAAGCGCCTAATTTCATTACCACTCCGGCAAGCAACATTGAGGCAGCCGTTGGCGCGGCTGCGTGACCTGTGGGGGCCCAAGTATGAAAGGGCCACATGCCCGCCAAAATTGCAAATCCCAGAAACAGGATAGGGAACACTACAGCTTGAAATCCACCGGAAAATTCGGCCGTCATCAATCGCTCCAAATCGAATGTGTTGAGCCCTGAGCCAAAGTACAACGCCAGCAACCCTAAGAGAACCAACGCACTGCCCCCAAAGGAGTACATCACCAGCTTCATCGCTGCATACTCGCGTTTAGCCCCGCCCCAGATGGCAATCAGAAAATACTTAGGGACAATAGCAATCTCATAAAACACAAACAAAAGGAAAAGATCCAAAGAAAGGAAAACCCCATATACCCCCCCGATGAGGGAAAAGTAAAAGGCGTAGAATTGGTTGGCGCGATGATCTAGATTCCAGGTGAATAATACACCACTCACAGCCACCAAACCCGTGACCAGTAACAACGGCAAGCTGATCCCGTCGTAGCCGGTAACAAACGACACGCCCAACGAGGCAATCCAGACTGAATTAATTTCATCTGCCATACCCGGTCCGTTGTAGCGCAACACACAACAGAAGGCCGTCGCCAAACCAAGCCCGGCGGTAAGCAGTGCCACCCAACGAATACGCCGGTGTGAATCAGTTGACATCAGTCCACACACCAGTGCCCCAAGAAAACTGAAAATGACTGTGAGTAGTGCAATCATATCAGTTAAGAACTGAGCTCAAAAAGACCCACGTAACGGGCGAAATGCCCACGAAAAACACCAGAAACAATAAGGGGATGACAATCAAACCTTCGCAAGGGCTCAGGTCAGCCATGGTGCTGAGGCGATCGGGAGTGGGCCCGGTGAATACTTTTTGCAACATGGTCAGCAGAAAAACCGCAGTGACCAACAAACCAACTGTTGCCGCAGCTGTAAGTATGGGTGCCACTGCAAAACTTCCACTAAAAATCAAGAACTCGGCGGCAAACCCTGCCATAAACGGTAAACCCAGTGAACAGAACGTGAGCATGTAAAAGGCTGCTGCAAACTTGGGCGTCACCGCACTTAGTCCACCGAAATCACCGAGGCCACGCGAGCCGGTCCGCGTCTCCAGCAAGCCTACCAGGTAGAACAGGCCCGCCGCAGCGAGTCCGTGGGCGAACATCTGCAAAATTTCCCCCTGCCTAGCCAACTCATGAGGGTCTATTTTGAGACCTTCAGCTGCGACCCCCAAGGCCCCCACCCCCAGAACGCAATAAGCCACGTGATTGAGTGAGGAAAAAGCCAACATGCGCTTTAAATCCCTCTGGCGTAAGGCAAGAAAAGCACCCCAAAGAATCGTTACCAGCGCGAAGGTCATCAGCGCGGTCGCATGCTGCTGAAGTTGTTTATCAAAAATCGGCACAACCAATCTCAAGAATCCATACACGCCCATCTTGGACATTACCCCCGTTAGCAGCATGGCAACCGGGGTGGGCGCTGCGGCATACGCCGGTGCCTGCCAGATATGCAACGGGGCCAGGGGGACCTTCACCCAAAGCCCGGCCAAGACGGCACAGAAAATAAGAGGGTGTGCATCCACTCCTTTCCCTGCCAATTCCACAAAATCAAAGGTACCGGTTTGCTGATAAAGGAATAAAAAACCCAGCAACATGGCAACGCTACCCACCACGGTGAAAAGGAAGAAGTTAAGTGCTGCACGGTGCCGATCCTCACCCGAACCAAAAAGCTTGATGAGGAAAAATGCCGGCACCAACGCCAGTTCCCAGTAGAGAAACCAATGGAAGAAATTAAGCGCAGTAAAAGTGCCGAAAAGCCCCGTAAACTGAATGCACAGCAGCACAAAGTACGTGCGAGACCGCTCCTCTTGCTTCCATGAGGCAAGCACTACCAGAGGAGCCAGAAGTGTCGCCAAGAGTAAAACGAGTGCATTAACTCCATCCAACCCTACAAAATAATCGATCCCTAAACCAGGGATCCACGCGATTTTTTCCTTAAACTGAACACCTTTGGCAT
>CAZHJW010000033.1:2717-18123 GCA_964533265.1 uncultured Pedosphaera sp. | reverse complement strand
CGGCGAGCTTCTCATCTTTTTTGTTGGTTGCGGTTGTTTTGCACCATTCAGCTTGTTGATGGGCAAGGCTCACCGCGCCCCCTATCTTTTTGTGCAGGGCCCCATCGGCAGCGGTGACACTGATGCTGTATTGTATTTGAGAGAGAATATTGTCGAACTCAGCCATTTTCTCGCGCTGCGACCGGTTGAGCCCTTCAAAGATACCGAGTGAACGTTCGATGCTGGTCACCATTTGGTTAACAGCAGCCTTAAGGGTGCCTTTGGCTTTTTCGTCGCGGGGAGCAAAGCCCTCTTGGGCATAAAGTGAGCCTGCGGCGATAAAGAGGGTGGCGAGGATTGAGGTGTGGTTGATAATGCGTTTCATGGTAGTTCCTTTTCTTGGTTGGTTTTGTTGTTGGCCTGTCGCCTTATGCCCTTATTCACCCCAACGCTTTTGCGTTTCTTTCATGGAGGCCCTAAAAAATTATATTTCTTTGCTCTGCTACTGGAAAAACAAGCGTTTGTGGGCGATGTTGCTGAGCATGGAGTTACAGAAAACGGCTTCCACTTCGAAACCTCCGCACATTTCCGATTACCAACTGATATGCATGATCGGGGAAGGGGCATTCGGTCGAATCTGGCTGGGGCGTGATGCGTTGGGGCTATACCGGGCAGTTAAAGTGATAAGTTATGAAGACTTTGACTCTTTAGAATCCTATCAAGCCGAATACTATGGGATTCGTCATTATGCGCCCTACTCACGAAAGTATGAGGGATTGATGGAGATCCACCATGTTGGCATCCACAAAAAGGAAGGTTACTATTATTATGTGATGGACTTGGCTGATGATCTTCGTGAGACCGAATCGATTACCCCAGATTATAAAACGAAAACCTTGCGTGCTTATCTGGACGCGCAACCCGGTCATCGGGTGTCTACGCACGAGGCGCTGCGTATCGGGATTGAGGTGGCTGAATCATTGAGTTATTTGCATTCGGTGGATTTGGTTCATCGCGATATCAAGCCCGAGAACATTCTCTGCATAAACGGTAAATGGAAGTTGGCCGATTTGGGTTTTGTTTCCAGATGCGGAGGCAAAACCTATGTGGGATCACTTGGCTACATTGCTCCCGAAGGCCCCGGGCGTCCCTCGGCTGATGTCCACGGTGTAGGCAAGATTCTCTATGAAATGGTGACAGGCAATGAGGTGGTAGATTTTCCTGAGTGTCCAAGCTGGATTTTTGATGATGAAAGCGAAGCGTCTCATTTCCAGGAGCTCAATACGATTATTTTGAAAGCCGCAGATCCAATTGCTGCTCAGCGACAACAATGTGGTTGGAGTTTGCTTGGTGAGCTTGAATCCATTCTCCCCGAATGCCAACAGGGGTCATCTGTGAATGTGTCACCGGTTACACACGATTGGGGGCGATATGTTTACGCAGCTCTGGCTTTTGGTTTAGTTATGGCGGTATTTAATTATGTGCGACTTGTTGATCAGGCCCTCGAAGAAGCTACGATAGCACCCGTACAAGAGATTGCCGGAAGTAAATGAAGAAATGACAGAAAATGGGGTTGGGTGTGGTGTATATAGGTATGGAAACAAAGAAGGCAAAAATGGATTGGTCGCAAACCCGTCGCACCCTGCTCGAACGTCTGCGTCGTACTCGTACTGATGAAGTAAGTTGGTATGATTTTTTCGACACCTATTCGCGACTCATCTACAGCGTCGCGCGTAAGTCCGGTCTCGGTCACGGTGACGCAGAGGATATCGTGCAGGCCACCACTCTAAAGGTCTCCCAATACATCAACCGTTTTGAGTTTAACCCTGGTCGTGGTAAATTCCGCAACTGGGTGTGCATGATCACCAAGCAACAGATCGCCAACCATTACCGCAAGCTTAACCGCCTTCCCGAACTGGCGGAATGGGCACCTAATGAGGATGAAGAGGGTCCGGAGATTGAGGATCCGGTCAATCAATGGGATGCCCTTTGGGAACGGGAATATTTGGATCACGTCAATGATTTGGCTCTTTCTGAAGTGAAGAAAAAAGTGAGCCCAAAGCAGTACCAAATTTTCCATCTTTACTGCATTAAGGATCGGGACGTGAAAAAGATTGCCGTTATGCTCGGCATCTCCACCAATGAAGTGTATCTGGCCAAGAACCGTGTGCTACCTCTGTACGAGGAGTCGGTCCAGAAGGTTTTTGGAGAATGCCGTGAGCCGGTTATTGGCCTTTAGTCCGTCAGTGCGAAAAATTGTAAAGCCGCCAGAATGATAGAGTGGCGGATTTTCTGCTCCTTAACCAATCGCGGTAAATCGTCAGCTTTAACAAGGACTGTCGTGATATCTTCGCCAGCATCCAATTTAACTTCGTGGGTAAGCCGGCAGTTTTCTACCAGAATGGTGTGCACGCGGTTATTCATGATGGCGGGGTTGGCAAAGCATTCCCCAATCTTCCGTGCATTCTCTCCTGTGAAACCCGTTTCCTCCTGTAGTTCTCGAGTTGCCGTAGCCACCGGGTTCTTCTCTCCTGGGTCCATCATGCCCCCGGGAATTTCCAGTTCCACGGTCTCCGAACCCGGCCGGTATTGCTCCACTAACACCACTTCATGCTCTGGGGTGAGGGCGATAATGTTCACCCAATCAGGGCATTCGAGCACTACCATTGCGTGTTCGTTCCCGGTACGAGGGTTGATGACCTGATCTTCACGGACTTGAAAAATACGATGGTCGCTGCAGATACGACTGCCGTGCTTTTCCCATTTATGAATGGAATTGGTTTCAGGCATCTATTTGCCCCGTTCTTTATGAGCGGTTTTCATGAGCTCCAATAGGTGCATAAGTGCCTGTTCGTAAGTGCGTTCTCCCTGCTCAGCTAGCTGGTGCGCACGTTTATCGAGTTGCACAGTTATCTCGGGAGCCTTGTCCACAGGAACGCCGAGTTGCTGCAGTGCCTGCTCCAGAGCCGCCTGTTCACCCTCCGTCATTCGATATCAGCATCGGACCGCGACACGATAGAGATGGAAAGGACATCCTGCCTTTCTTTGGGTCGGCTATTTTCTCCTCCACCACCACAAGGCACTTCCCCTAGTGCATCGAGCACGTCCTCGCCCTTGATCAGTTTGCCAAAGCAGGTGTAATCGTTGTCCAGAAAATTGGCGGCCTTTAGGCAGATGAAAAACTGGCTGCCAGCTGAGTCAGGGTCAGAAGAGCGAGCCATGGAGAGTACTCCTTTGTTATGCGGTCGATCACTGAATTCAGCTTCGATCTTATAACCTGGGTCACCGGTTCCCCAGCGGCCTTCTTCAGACGGGTCTTTAGTGAGTGGGTCGCCCCCTTGAACCATGAAACCCTTGACGATTCTATGGAAACAAGTGCCGTCATAGAACGCGTCGTTGGCCAGTTTCTTAAAGTTCTCAACTGTTTTAGGCGCCGTTTCCGGCCAGAATTCAACTACCATTTCACCATTGCCGGTGGTGATGACTGCAACCTCATCATTATTTTCACTCATGGGTGCGAAACCTTGCGCGCAGAGGTTAAATTGTCACGTTAAAACAGAAAAAAGGCTCGCTACTGACCTTTAATACGTTTTTCATTTGGTTTCTATGCATACCCAGTTTTCCCTAGGGACTCGGCAAGTGGCTTTGACCGCCTTGATCTTTCCTCTACTTTTCGGATGCGGAAAAGAGCCCACCCCCGAAAACCTAAATTCAATACCAGATCCGACGGCAAACAGTAAAGCTGCTGCCCCTTCGAAACCGAGTCCTAAACCAGAAGCAACACCTCTAGGAGAAGGGCTTTACGCTGAAATAACCACTTCAAAAGGTGTTATTCGGCTAAACTTGGAATTCGAGAAGACGCCACAGACGGTGGCGAATTTTGTGGGGCTAGCTGAGGGGGCAAAATTTTATTCCACTGACGGGAGTGAGCCAAAAGATCAAAAAGGTAAGCCCTACTTTAATGGCCTTAATTTCCACCGAGTGATTGCTGATTTCATGATTCAAGGCGGATGTCCATTAGGCACAGGCACAGGAAGCCCGGGTTACAAGTTTGATAATGAAATAGATGAGACGCTCAAGCACTCAGGACCAGGGATTCTTTCCATGGCCAATGCTGGGCCTGGAACCAATGGAAGCCAGTTTTTTATTACACATCGGGCGACTCCTCATCTCGATGGTAAACACACGGTTTTTGGCCATGTGGCAGACGATTCAGACCAGGCAGTTGTGAATGCGATAGCCACAGGCGACAAGATCACCAGCGTTAAAATTATCCGTAACGGCGAAAAAGCCAAAGCTTTCAAAGGGGACGAAGCCCACTTTAACAAATTTGCGGAGGAAAATAAGAAACGACAGGCAGAAAAGAAAAAAGCCGAGCAAGCGAAGTTTGCCGAAAAAATGGAAAAGGAAGAAGAGCAGGTTAAAACGCTGCTGGCCACGCTCGAAGAAACGCATAAAGCCAAAGTGATTTCAGCAACCAATGGTTTGCGCCATGTTATTACCAAGGTGGGCAAGGGAGATGCACCCGAGAAAGGCGATACACTTACGGTCAATCTCGTGTTTAAGTTGGTTGATGGTAAGGTGATTGATGATACTCGTAAAAATGAGCAACCAATGAAGATTCCTGTTGGGGTTCAAATGCAACTAAAGGGTTTGGAACAGGGGTTGCAAGGTATGAAGAATGGCGAGCATCGCACCGTTGTTATTCCTCACGAGCTAGGGTTTGGTGCTGCTGGTGCAGGAGAAGAGATACCGCCGTTTTCAACGTTAATATTTGAGCTTGAGATTGTTGACGTTCAATCAGATAAAAAACAAATCGCTGAGATAATTACAAAATTGAAAAAAGATTACCCGAAGGCTGATTTAATCACCACCGAGAGCGGTTTGCAGTATGTGAGGACAAAAGAGGGGGCAGGTGAAAAAGTTGGCAATGGGAAAAAAATTAAAGCGCATTACGCCGGTAAACTGCTGGATGGAACAGAGTTTGACAGTTCAGTGAAGCGCGGAGTGCCTTTTGAATTTGTCGTTGGGACTGGTCAGGTTATTAAGGGCTGGGATGAGGCGTTGAGTGACATGAAGAAAGGCGAGAAACGTACTCTGATTATCCCGTCGGAGTTGGCGTATGGAGCGAGAGGGAGACCCCCAAAGATTCCCCCATCCTCTACACTTGTCTTCGAGGTGGAATTAGTGGATTTTTAAACGGTGATGCGCATATTTATTTTATTATTTTCAATTTCACTGTTCTCGTTCGGTTCTGCTGCTGCAGAGAAACTGGCTGATGGGCTCTATGCCCAGATGGATACATCGAAGGGGAAAATTACCATCAGGCTTGAATACGAAAAAACTCCTTTGACTGTGGCAAACTTTGTCGGATTAGCCGAAGGAACTAAAAAGTTTACTGCCCAAGGGCGCAAGGAGGGTAAGCCATATTACGATGGCCTGAACTTTCACCGGGTGATTGCTGATTTTATGGTTCAAGGGGGATGTCCTTTGGGTACCGGTACCGGTAGCCCGGGTTACCGGTTTAATGACGAGATTGATTCTACTCTAAAGCATTCTGGCCCTGGGATTCTATCCATGGCTAATTCAGGTCCCGGGACCAATGGCAGTCAGTTTTTTATCACTCACAAGGCGACTCCGTGGCTGGATGGCAAGCACACTGTGTTCGGTAAAGTGTTGGGCAAAAAAGATCAGGATGTGGTAAATGCAATCCAGAAAGGGGATAAGCTCAAGAGTGTCAAAATTATGCGCATTGGTAAAAAGGCCGAAGCTTTCAATGGCGATGAAGAGCACTTCAACAAGATTAAAGAGGACAAGGTGAACGCCAAAAAGATTGCTTATGAAGCTCGCATGAAAAAAGAGGAAGATCAGGTTCAGGAAATCATCGGCAAGTATAAGAAGGAAAACGATGGGGTTAAGCTCTTGACCACTAAAAGTGGTCTCCGTTATCTGGTTCTGAAGGAGGGTAATGGGAAGCCGCCTGCTGCCGGAACGCGTATTTCTGCGCACTATACTGGAACTTTAGCCAGTGGGAAGAAATTTGACAGTTCGCGGGATCGCAATGAGCCAATCAAGTTTCCTGTTGGGAAGGGGTTTGTAATTCCTGGTTGGGACGAGGCGTTATCGCAAATGAAAAAAGGCGAGCGACGTATTCTCATTATCCCTCACAAGCTTGGATACGGAGAGCGCGGTGCGGGTGGGGGGCTTATTCCTCCTTTTGCCACACTGGTGTTTGATGTGGAATTAGTCGATTATTAGAAGGCAAATATCTCAAACGGCAGCGTTGCGACTTGAGCCGTGATGCGGCCGTTTTTTGTGTCTACATATAAGCAGGTACCAGGTTCATACGCTGTGCGTTTCAGGATTGCCAGTGCGCTATCCGGCTTTGATGTTACGCTTGTCAGGGTTCCGACTTCCTTGCCCTCGAAGACAACGGCATCGCCAACGGCAGCTGGGCCTTTTAGTTTTAGTCCGCGCAAAGCCTTGGTGACCTTCCCGTAAGTGCGTAGACGTGCGATAATTTCCTGCCCGATATAGCAGCCCTTGGCATAGCTGATAGCACGCGATTCGAGGCCGCCCTCGGGAGGGAGGTTGCTTCCAGTCAGGTCTTGGCCAAAGCGCGGGATAGTGGCCAGTATTCTCGCTTTTTCGAACGAGTCTTCGCAGCATCGCTGTGCGTGTTGAACCAACTGACCTTTCCAGTTTTCAAGCTCATCGACAGTGATGAACAGATCGAACCCGCTGGTGCCAAGTCGTGGCTGGTTAATTACATATTCTCCGCCCGGTTCCTTCGCCACATTCAGCTTGTTCTCTGGCTGGGTTAACCCCAGCTCTTTGAGTGCTTTCTCCGATTCTGGTCCTTGCACACTGAGAAGTCCGAAATGGGGGGCTGCATCTACTATTTCAACGTCCTCAGTGATAATGTAATTCTCCAAGCGTTCTTTTACCGCTTGAGTTAGGCCGGGTTCAAAATCGAGAAGAATTTCATCTGCCAGTTTGTAGATGAAAAGATCGCTCTCCATTTTTCCCTTGGCATTTATCAATGCGGCGTAACAACCGGTATTTTCACTTAAGCTATTGATATCGTTGGTGACCTGTCCATTTAGGAATCTGGCACGGTCTTCACCCAAGAGGCAAAGCCTTGATCGGTCGGAAAAATCCAATAAACCAGCGGTTTGGGTCAGTGCTTTAAATTCATCATCCACGCCGGTGATTGCAGCACGTTTTTGCTGACAGGCCAAGGCTGCCTCGATAAAGTCCGCTGGCCATGCATAAAGTCGTTTTACTTCGCCACGGCCAATCCCAGTGGAATTTGGATAATCGCTTTACCGGGTGGCATGATGTGGATCTTACCGATCAAGGCCGTGCGGAAGCTGCTGCGGCAGGCAAGGCGCTCAAGGAGAACGGATTTATCTTTGATAAGGCCCACACCTCTGTTCTTAAGCGTGCAATTAGGACTCTCTGGATTGCACTCGAGGAGTTGGATCAAGTATGGCTACCGATTCGTAAGAACTGGCGCTTGAATGAACGCCATTACGGAGCCCTTCAGGGATTAAATAAAGCCGAGACGGCTGAGCAGCACGGCGAAGAGCAGGTGTTGATTTGGCGACGTTCCTACGATATTCCTCCGCCTTCGCTCGAAAAGAGCGATGAGCGCTATGCCGGCAATGATCCCCGTTATGCTGACTTGGATGAGGATCAATTACCGCTCACTGAATGCCTCAAGGACACTGTTGATCGATTTCTTCCTTACTGGCACGAATCCATTGCTCCGGAAGTCAAGGACGGGAAAAGGGTTATCATCGTTGCTCACGGCAACAGTTTACGTGCTTTAGTGAAGTATCTTGATGATCTGTCCGAGGAAGCAGTGTTGAAGCTCAACATTCCCACCGGCATGCCACTTGTGTATGAGCTGGACGCGGATTTGAAGCCGATTAAAAACTATTACCTTGGTGATGAGGAGTCGGTGAATGCTGCAATGGACGCTGTAGCCAATCAGGGCAAGGTGAAGTAGCTGCTCATGAAGGCTGTTATCCTCGCTGCAGGCAAAGGCACCCGAATGGGTGGGCTCACAGATGAGTTGCCCAAGCCAATGTTGGAGGTGGAGGGATTTCCGATCCTGGAGCATATTATTACCGGCTTACGTGAGGCGGGTATTACCGAATTCTGTATAATCACGGGTTGGAAGGCAGAAGTGATTGAGAACCATTTTCGGGATGGGGCAGGCTTGCAGGTGAACATCACCTACGTAAGACAGGAAGTGCAGGATGGGACAGGTAAGGCTCCAGAGCTGGCGAAGGACTTTGTGGGGGATACTCCGTTTTTGTTGACCTACGGCGATATTCTGGTCAGACCCGAAACCTACCAGCAAATGCTGGATCGGTGGGGTGAATGGGATTACTCCGGATTAGTGACCGTTACGGGGAGTGAAGATGTGACCAAGGGAGGATTGTTTTTCTTTGATCAAGAATTCCATCTTCATCAGTTGGTGGAGAAACCTTCAGAGCCGCAATTGGATGCTCTTCGGGCTGGAGGCCGGCTCAAAGCTGGCGAGACCGCTTGGTATAATGCAGGCATTTATTGTTTTACTCCGGATCTCTTTGAGTATACCGCACAACTCACGAAATCACCGCGAGGAGAGTATGAACTGACTGATGCGCTGATCGCCATGCTCGCTGAAGAACACGTGTTGGCAGGACTAGCGATTACCGGTCGCTGGGTGGATGTGCGAGATCCGGATGTGTTGCAGACTTTACAAGAGTCGGCAGAATGACTTTTACTCCCGCCCCACGTGCAACAAGTTACTGATACTCGCGTTGTTTCCTCGCTGCCGCTGCCCAGTCCTGTTGAGCTGTCATCCGAGCTGCCGCGCACAGAGAAGCAGGTGGAGTTTGTCGCCCGGGCGCGCCGCGAGATTCACAATATCATTCACCGAAAGGATGCACGATTGATGGCGGTCGTGGGGCCTTGCTCCATTCATGACCTCAAGGCGGGTCGTGAGTATGGGGAGAAACTCCAGGAGTTGGCCGAGGAGTTGAGTGATCGAATCCTTATTCTGATGCGTGTTTATTTTGAAAAACCTCGTACAACTACGGGTTGGAAGGGATTGATTATGGATCCGTATCTGAATGGGACCTATGATATTCCCTCTGGTCTCCGACTTGCGCGTGAATTCCTCGGCGAGATGCTTGATCTTGGGATGCCAACTGCGACTGAACTTCTTGACCCGATTACTCCGCAATATATTGCTGATTCACTCTGCTGGGCGGCCATCGGGGCTCGTACGGTGGAGAGCCAAACGCATCGTCAAATGGCGAGTGGTCTTTCAATGCCTGTAGGATTTAAGAACTCTACTTCAGGAGATTGTGATGTAGCGGTGAATGCGATTGTAGCGGCCACTCAGGAACAGACTTTTTTTGGGATTACACATGAAGGTCTGGCGAGTGCCGTCACCACCAGTGGAAACCCCGATTGCCAAATTATTCTACGAGGTGGCAGAGGCGGCCCTAATTACTCGGCCGAATACGTTGCTGACGCTGTGGTTACGGCTGAGAAGGCCAGCGTGAAACCATCACTGATGATCGACTGCAGCCATGGGAACAGTAGCAAGGATCCTGAGCGCCAGCCGCTCGTTTTGGAAGACGTGCTGAAACAGGTTGCTGATGGGAATAACCATATCCATTCGGTGATGATCGAGAGCAACCTTAATGCCGGGAACCAGAAGGTCCCTGCTGATCTGGATGAGCTGGAGTATGGGGTGAGCATTACTGACGGTTGCCTGGGCTGGACTGCCACAGAAAAAGCATTACGGGACACTTATGCAGTACTTGCTTGTCGAGGCGGCGAGTAATCTTTAATTTTTGGCACTATGGGGATCAACGGTGATTTTTGTAACGCGACCCTGCTGTACGATCACATTCACCTTGCTGTAGTTGGTGCCCTGATAGTTCACTTTCATCTTGTCATAAAACCAGATGCTATAATTTCCCTGTGGCTGAGTGCCTGAAGGCAGGCCGAAGGCGTTCGTAAACACATTTACAGGTTGATGGACATAGGCTCGATCTAAGTCAGCGCGTTGCCCGGTGGCATAGGTCCAGTTGCGTTGTTTGCCCACGGGGGTGGTGGTGTTTATGTTTCCACCTGTTACGGATTTACTCGGTGAAGGGTCAACCGCTTCCGCTCCATCCGAAGAATTCTCCTCACCTTCCGTTATGGTCGTCTCACTACTGGCACCCGAAGACTCAACAGCCTCCTGATCCTTGGAACATCCCAAGGACAACAGGAGGCCGAGTGTAAGCAAATGTAAAACAAGCGATTGCACTACTTCCAACCGCTAAGGTGAAATACCTTACTGGGTGTTTGTTCCACCTGTGCCGTCATCTTCACCTTCAGGCGGAGGGCCAGCAATCTCTGAAGATTCTGCTGCGGGCGGGGCTTCAGCGTCGGAATCGCCGCAAGCAGAGATCAACAACATGGGTAGTGCGAGAGATAGAATCCAAATCTTTTTCATCCCCGCGAGTTTACTTGTCGGTTGATTTTCGTCAACCCTTTGTGCGGTTATTAACCGTGACTGTGGCTATGACTGTGGTCGTGATCTTCCTCGGGTGGATCGACTTCTGTGATATCCGCATGCTCGGCCATGAGATCGATGACTTTTTCCTCAAGTAAACGGTTCTGAATGTAACCGATCTGTTTATTCTCAGCGAGTTCCTTGATATGGGCTTGGGGATCCTTGCCCATCTGCTGGGCTTGCATGGCGACCACTCGAAGTACATCTTCCTGGCTGACTTCAATCTTTTCCTCTTCGGCAATTCGTTTGTGGGCAAAGATCCAGCGAAGGGTATCCACAGCCAATGCGTTTGCATCAGCGGTGATTTTTTCCTTATCATTTTCCACTTCTTCCTCGGTCGCACCTTTAGCTCTTCGGTCGCGTACAATCGACTGCACGGCATTGTGCATCTCTTGCTGCTGGAATGTGGGGGGGACGGCAAAATCGAGTTTGGGGCCATAAGCATCACGGACTTGCTTGCGCACCTTATTGTTGGCTTCGCCTTTCTGGTTGGCTTCGAGGTCCTCTTTCACCCCACTCCGGAGCTTTTCCAGGTTTTCTGCCTGCCAGCTCTTGGCAAACTCATCATTGAGTTCGGGTAGAATCTTTTCCTTCACCTCGTCAATGGTAACTTCATAGGTGGCCTTCAGGCCTTGAAGCTTGGTCTGGGCGGGGTACTCATCTGGAAAGGTGACTTCGATGGTTCGAGATTCACTTTTCTTAGAGCCAATAAGTTGACCGGTAAAGTTGGGAATAAAATGATCATGTTCACTCTCAACATGAACGTGTAGGGGCATGCTCTTTTGTTCAGATAAGCCACGGGCGGTGGCAGAAAAATCAGTGATGGGCTTACCGTCAATGGTGCCGGTGAAACTTACATTAATGTAATCACCATCTTTAACGGCACGATCCTTCTCCTTATATTCAGCTCGACCTTCGCGGAGATGATTGATGGCGTCCTCCACCTTTTCATCGGTGATTTCCACTTTAGGGCGATTGGCTGGAATGCCTTTGTAATCGGGCAGTTCAAATTCCGGAGCCGTCTCAATATTCGCCATAAAGGAGAACGCTTCGCCTCTTTTAAATTCAACCTCTTCCACCTCGGGGTCCAGAACTGGTTTCAATTTATTGTCTTCAACGCCTTTGCGATAGGAGTCGTTGAGTAGCTTCTTTTCCGTTTCGTCATCAATTTGTTGCTTGAAGCGTGCTTCCACCTTGTCCAAGGGAGCCTTACCCTTGCGAAAGCCTGAAATGTCGGCCTGTTTTTGGAACTGTTTGGTTGTCTCCCTAATGGCTGCGTCTACATCCTCAGCAGGAAGATTAAAGCGTAACTGCTTTTTGCAAGGCTCAAGATCACGTAATTCGACGTTTAGGTTCACGATATTAAAATTAACTAAGTCCGCTGGTGAGTGGAGCGCGTCAACCTAGAAGCGTACATCTTTTCCGTCAAGAACGGACCGGGATTTACCTCGACGTTGAATTTTTCAAGGTTAGTGTCGTCTTTCCCAATAGATACTATGATATTTCGTATTCTTTTTCTGATACTCGCAATTTTACACGCAGGGACTGATGCCCAGGAAAAATCTCAATGGAGAGAGAGACTCCCAAGGACTTTACAGGCGGATTTTCCCTATACCAAAGCAGCAATTCGTCAGAATTTTCCGAAGAATTCTGTAGCCAATAAAGGAATGGCGATCATTGCGGGTCGCGAAGCCTTCATGTGTTTCGATACTGATTTATTGCGTTGGTCAGCCGGTTGGACCGGGAATTATTTGACAGAGGATGGGGTTAGTTTTAAAGGGAATCATGGGGCAAGTCCGCGCGTTGCGGGTGATCAGAAGTTTGGTTCCTCGGCGCTAGCCGGTTGGGCGGATGCCAAAGGTAGTTTTGCTGAGACACGTGATGAACCTTTCGGTCCCTTGCCAAAAACACAGGCCAAGTGGCGGGGTTGTTACGTGGCTGATGGCGATGTGGTGTTGAGTTATACGGTTGGAAAAACACAGATTCTGGAGCAACCCGGTTCCATTGAACGGGATGGGCAAACGATTTTTATTAGACATATCAGGCACGACGGCTTGGCTGCCGAACTTGCCACATTGGTCTGTGAAGTGGAGAAAGCTGAAGGCGGTGTGGAAAATGGCGTAGCGATACTGGTGTCAGGGGATCGGGTGACTCAAGTCGGATTGGTAGACGCACCTAAAGGAGCAATGCTCGAAGTTCAGGATAATAAGAGAATCGTTGTCAGGTTGCCCAAGGGGACAAAGGCAGGTTCATTCCAGATTCGTATCTGGAGCGGGTCCAAGTCGAATCATGCAAAATTTACTGCAATGTTCAAGATTCCCGCCAAGGCGCAATTCCGAAAAACAGGTAAGAACCGATGGCCTCAGCCTGTCATAACGCAGGGCGTGATGAATGTGAGTAAAACACCTGACGGGGCCTATGTAACCGATGTCATTACCTCACCAGAACAGAATCCATGGAATCGTCGGGTGCGTTTTGGAGGCTTGGATTTTTTCAGTGATGGCAATCGCGCTGCCCTTTCAACTTGGGATGGGGATGTGTGGATTGTGGAGGGTTTAAAGAATAAGGATTTTAAAGATTTAAAATGGACACGGTTTGCCAGTGGAGGATTTGAAACACTGGGTCTCAAAATCGTTGAGGACGTGATCTATACGTCGGGGAGAGATGAGATGACTCGTTATCATGATTTGAACAACGACGGAGCAGCTGATTACTATGAAAGCTTTAATAATGAGATTACCAGTTCTCAAGGTTTCCACGAGTTTGTTTTCGATTTACATACTGATAAGGCTGGCAACTTTTACACCATTAAAGCTGGTCCGGTTCGTGGAGGTGGCCGGGGATTTGGTGGTGGAGGAGGTAATGGCCATGTTTCTGCCCATGCCGGTGCGTTGGTAAAGATCGATAAGTATGGAGAAAAACTTACGGTGGTTGCTACCGGATTTCGTGCGCCTAACGGAATGGGAGTCGGTCCGGACGGACAACTGACCAGTGGCGATAATGAAGGAACTTGGGTGCCGCGGTGTCCGATCAACTGGATTAAGCACGGCGGGTTCTACGGTGTTGAAAATCTCGCTCACAAAGATCCTTTGCCAACTCATCACAAGCCGCTCTGCTGGTTGGATAAGGGTTGGGATAATTCCGGAGGCGGGCAGGTCTGGGTGACCAGTAAATCTTGGGGGCCGTTCAATGGAGAGCTGTTGCATGCCAGCTACGGTCGATCCTCCCTGTACCTTGTGCTCAAGGAGGAGGTGGCAGGACAGATGCAGGGTGGTGTAGTGAAGTTTCCACTGCGTTTTACCAGCTCTGCCATGCGACCGCGGTTTAGCCCTCATGATGGGCATCTTTATGTGGCCGGTCTCAAGGGATGGCAAAGCAATGCCGGCCGCATCACCGGCTTGGATCGCGTACGGTACACAGGGGCAAAGGTCTACACAGTCAATGGGTTAATGGTAAATAAATCCGGAATACATCTTACCTTCACGCAAAAACTTGATCCCAAACTTGCTGCTGATCCGGGGAATTATGCAATCAGCCGATGGAATTACAAACGCACCAGTGCTTATGGTTCCCCTACATTCAAAGTGAGTCAACCCGATCAGCGCGGCAATGAAAACGTGAATGTGACAGGAGCAACACTTTCCGCAGATGGAAAAACGGTGACCCTTAATGTTGAGGATTTACGGCCCTGTGATCAGCAGTTGATAAAATTTAATGTTGATGCCGCAGACGGAACGAATATCCGGACAGAGGTCATGCATACAATCCATGTGGTGCAATAAGGCATGCCTTGCCTCTGTATGCAGAACGCGGTAAAACTTTGGCTTCCGGTTTAGTGATGCGAAAATTCAGAGCCATCCTTTTGACTTTTCTTTCCTGGGTTTTGATGGTTTCGGGCACTGAACCTCAACCAGGCCTCACTCTTACATGGCAGGTTGGTGAAGAGCAGGCCAAGACTGTTGTGCCTAATCTTTGGTTGTATGTGCCTGAAGGCCAGCCTCCCTCGTCCTTTGTGCCTGCGGGCCGGTTCACCGCTACTTTTGAAGGGTTTGTGAACATTGATCTGCGTGGCGATTATTCTTTCCACGCCATTGGGAGAGGGGGTGTAAGGCTGGAGGTTAATAACGCCGTCCTGCTCGACTTAAAGGGGATAGGGGGTGTGGCTCAAGCGAAGACTGAATCGGTGCGACTCAACAAGGGGGCAAACGCCCTTAAGGTGACTTACTCCAGCCCGAGTAAGGGGGATGCGCAGTTGCGCCTCTTCTGGAGTGAACGTCCCGACAAACCGCTGCCTCATGAGCCTATTCGTAGTGGTCAGCTTACTCATTTACCAAACGCTCAAGTTGCCCAGGGGGCTTTGGCCGAACAAGGTCGGGAATTATTCATCAAACATCGTTGTGTCCGTTGTCATTCCATTGAAGGTGCTGGGATTCCGGAGTTTGCCATGAGTGGGCCGGACTTTAATGCCATTGGAGATCGCCTGAACCGAAGCTGGATGGCAAAGTGGATACTCGACCCCAAAGCCCAACGGCCAAGTGCACGGATGCCGCGTGTGCTGCATGGCGAACAAACACCCCGTGATGCCTTTGAAATCGCGGCTTACCTTTCGACTCTGAGAAACAAACCGGATAAATCCCCAGAGAAACATCCTGAGCTTAACTTGGAAGCCGGTTCAGAGCTTGTTCGGGAGCTGAATTGTGCTGGGTGCCATACGCTTCCTGGCGACCCCGCAGGGGAGGGGAAACTGTCCCTTGCTCATATCAACGAGAAATTCAAAGAGGGCCAGCTGGCGGGGTTTTTACAGGCACCCAATGGCCACTATGCTTGGACACGTATGCCAAATTTTGCGCTTAAACC
>CAZHJW010000033.1:0-2617 GCA_964533265.1 uncultured Pedosphaera sp. | reverse complement strand
GGTAAAACACCGCATTTCGGATTCACGCCCGATCAACGCGCCGCTTTGCGCGCTTTTGCCGCTACCAGTCTCAAGTCGTTACACCGCCATGATCCTGCGCAATTTGCTCGACGCCAAATGCGTATTCTTAATTGTAATGCTTGCCACGGAGAACTCGAAGGGATTCCAAAACTCGACACTATCGGTCTTAAATTGAAGCCTGAATGGATGGAAAAGCTATTTGCCGGGTCGTTGCAGCAACGACCTCGGCCATGGTTGAAGCAACGTATGCCGACGTTTCCCTCGCGAGCCAAGGAGCTTTCACAGGGTTTGGCCTTGGCCCACGGCTACGCCGCCAAGACACCTGCGGACAAAGCTCCGGTGGATCCGAATTTGGCAAAGATTGGCCGTGATCTGGTGGGAGTGGATGGGGGGTTCTCGTGTGTGGCCTGCCACGGAGTGAAGAATCGCCCTCCGTTGCAGGTTTTCGAGGCACAGGGGGTTAACTTTGCCCGGGTGAACGAGCGTGCGCATCCTGAATACTTGATGCGTTGGATGCTCGATCCCTTGCGGGTAGACCCACAAACACGGATGCCTGATTATTTTGATGAGGATGCACGCAGCGTACTCGTTGATGTTCTTGAAGGAGACGCCAAGAAACAGATTGAGGCAATTGGTCAATACTTACGACAGGGAAACCAAATGAAGATTCCGGCGATGCAGTAGTATCTGGCGCTGACAAGATTTTTAAAATGAAAAAGATAAAAGTACTTCTCACGGGCGCTCTTCTGGGTGCGTTGTCTCTCTCAACTCAGGCCGAAAATAAGTGGGCCGTTCTTTTCGACGGTAAAAAGGTCGCCGGTTTACGCGGGTATGGCCAGAAGGCGTTCCCGGAAAAGAGTTGGAAAGTGGAGAACGGCACACTCAAGACCATAACCCGTGGTCAAGGAGGTCAGCCGCGGGATTTAGTTACCGTTGGCAGCTTTACTGATTTTGAGTTTGAATGCGAATGGAAGGTGTCACCCCGTGGTAACAGTGGCATTATGTACCGAGTAAAGGAAACCAATCGCCCGGCATACTTTACCGGCCCAGAGATGCAGGTGCTTGATGATGAGCGTCACCCGGACGGAAAGGCTAATTTTCCGTTGCGCACCGCTGGCTCCCTTTACGACATGATTGGCAAGGGGATGAAAGACAAGAAATACAACAAGGCCGGTGAGTGGAATAAGGTGCGCATTATTTGTAAGAACAATAACGTGGAGCATTGGCTTAATGGAGAGAAGTTGCTTTCCTATAAGTGGGGCAGCGACGAAGTCACCGCGATGATCAAAAAGAGCAAGTTCAAGAGCTGGAAAGGCTTTATGCAGGAACCCAAGGGCCACATTGCGATTCAGCACCACGGTGAGGAAGTGTGGTACCGAAACATGCGGGTGCGGGGTAAGTAGTCCCTTGCGCGTGACGGAATGCCGATTTACAAATGTCGCATGAAACCCATGCGGCATTTTTTTGTGATTCTGGCTATTCTATCATTTGAACTTAAGGCGGGTGAGCTCAACTCCCTGACTGATGCTGAGGAGAAAGCCGGCTGGCAACTGCTCTTTGACGGCAAGGACCTAAACGCCCATTGGCGGAATATTGGCCAAAAGGAGGTTACCGGAAAGGGCTGGGCGATTGAGAAAGGGATTCTGGTTAAGCAGGAGGGGAAAGCGGCGGGTAATCTATTAACCCGACGAACATGGACTGACTATGAATTTGCCTGGGAATGGAAGATAGGGCCAAAGGGTAACAACGGGGTGAAATACATGATCCTCGAGAAACGCGGGGCCATTGGCCACGAGTACCAGATGATTGATGATCGCCATTGGCAGCAGAAGCCGATGAGCCAGACCGGGACCTTTTATGTTGTGTTGCCGCGTGAGGTGAAATTGACTGAGCCGGTGCGCATCGATAAATGGAACCAGTCGCGCATCAAGGTACAGGGAAAAAAAGTGGAGCATTGGCTTAATGGTCAACACATCCTGAAATATGAATTGGGCAGTAAACGAGTGTTGGCGGGTGTAGCAAAGAGCAAGTTCAAGAAGTTTCCCGGCTTTGGGAAAAAGGTGACGGGTCATATTTTGCTGACTGACCACAAGGATCGGTGTGAATTTCGAAACCTGAAAATTCGAGAAATCAAATGAAGTCAGTTTTTGTCTTCCTCTTTTTTGGTGTTTCCGTAATTGCTGCACCCAAGAAATTGTTGGTGCTTGGACAAAAACCTGATGGGCATCCGCCCGGCACGCATGAGTATATGCCCGGAGCACGGATCGTGAAGGCGTTACTTGCTGAACGGGATGATGTAGAAGTAACTATTTCACAGGCTGATGAACCGTGGGCTGAAGGCCCCAAGCTTATTGCCAAGGCAGATTGCGTTGTACTCTTTGTCAATGAAGGCGGTCGCTTCATTCAGGATGACTCCAATCGTGCCAAGGCTTTTGAGGCTTTTACCAAACGAGGCGGCGGTTTTGTGGTTTACCATTGGGGGATGGGGGCAAAGGACGCGAAATTGATAGCTCCTTTCCTTAAAATGTTTGGCGGTTGCCACGGAGGGCCCGATCGCAAGTACACGGTGGTGAAGGAGGCCCAGTTTCAGGTTGCT
>CAZHJW010000032.1:0-18266 GCA_964533265.1 uncultured Pedosphaera sp. | reverse complement strand
TGATGACACTTATTCGCACCCGACTCCTCCTTCTCTGCGCTTCATTCATTTTCTTTCCTTACCAAACCCACGCTGCAGACATTCCCAAGTGGGTTGATCTCTTTAATGGCAAGGACCTGAGTGGCTGGATCGATGTCAATACCTCGCCTGAGACCTGGTATGTGAAAGATGGGTTACTCATCTGCAAGGGCAAACCCATTGGAGTGATGCGCAGTGAGAAGCAGTATGAGAATTTTCTCCTTCACGTGGAATGGCGCCACATGGAGGCCGGTGGCAATTCCGGCATCTTCGCCTGGAGCGATGCTTTGCCTTTTGGCAACCGACTGCCAAAGGGACTGGAGATTCAGATGCTGGAACTGGACTGGGTGAAGTTGCGCACGCGTAACGGCAAGGGACCGCCCATTGCTTATGTGCACGGCGAACTCTTTGGGGCCGGTGGCTTGAAGTCTAAGCCGGACAACCCACGGGGCAGCCGAAGTAAATCACTGGAGAACCGGTGCAAGGGAAAGGGTGAGTGGAATGTTTATGATGTGGTCTGCGTGGATGGCGTGGTGAAACTTTCCGTGAACGGTAAATTTGTGAATGGTATTAGCAACGTGCAGTGGAAAAAAGGATATCTGTGTCTTGAATCCGAGGGAGCGGAAATTCACTTCCGCAATCTTAAGATTATGGAACTGCCGCCGGGCGTCACCTCAAAAGAACAAACAGCACCCTTGGTTAAATAGTCTAAAACACATTAATCGATGAACAGAAACTCGTTTAGGTTCATCAGGGCCAGGCAAAGCTCAGCCAAGCCCTGCTTCGGATCGGATGAGGCCTCCACGAATTGAGCGCAGGATTCCAGTTCACCAGCATTAGGAGACCGGTTGAAGAGATGGGAATAGCAGTAAGTAAATTGTGCAGAACGGCTTGGGGTTTGACCCTCAGCCACTCGGGCAAGGCGGGTGGCAGCATCGCGGGTAAACTCAGAATTTAAAAGAGCCAGGGATTGCGGTGCGGTTGTGGAATGAAGACGACGGGAACAGGTCTCAGCCTGGGAAGGGCGATCAAAGAGATCGAACATGGGCAGGCGCAAGTTGCGGCGCGCAAAAAGATAAATACTTCGACGCCGGTGATCTTCTGCCTTTGGACTTACCGGCCATTGATTCTTGAGGAGAGTGACCGTGATTTCCTTGGGAAGAGGAGGCCGAACGCCCGGACCACCCTTGTGGTTACTAAGTGAACCACTCACTGCCAGCATGGTATCCCGGAGCATTTCACCGGTAAGACGACGGCGCGACTGGCGGCTCCATAATTTGTTTTCCGGATCCTTGGACAACCGAATTTTCCAGTTGGGATCAACTGGAGTATTACGACTGGCCTGACGCCAGGTCGCGCTGGTGACAATCAGCTTATGCATGGCCTTGAGGCTCCATTTGCGACGCGGCAACTCGGTCGCCAACCAGTCCAGTAGTCGGGGATGGGTGGGAGACTGGCCCTGGGTTCCGAAATCTTCCGGGGCAACCAGAGGGCGGCCAAAATGTTGCTGCCATAAACGATTTGCAATAACGCGCATGGCAAGGGCGTTGTCAGGCCGGGTCAGCCAAGTAGCAAGTTCGCGGCGGTCGCCTTGCTGGGGTTTCACGGCCCCGGGAGATGCAATGGCCGGATAACCCGCGCCAACAACCTCACCTTGCCGGCGAAAGTCACCGCGAATCATCAGGTGAGTCTTGATCGGTTTTCCTGAATGCATGACCCGGGCAGTGAGGTTGCCAAGTTTACGTTCCTTCAGCTGTAGGTCGCTCTCAAAGAAGGCGCGCATCTGGTAAAACTCCTTTTGTGAGATGGGATCATACTTGTGATCGTGGCATTGGGCACAGCCGAGGGTTAGGCCGAGGAATGCAGTGCCAACGACAGAGGTCATTTCATTTAACACCATGTGACGCCGTTCAGTCTGCAGGTTGATGTCGGGCATGTCCTGCCCGGCAAGCAGGAAACCGGTGGCAATGGCAGCCTGAGGATCATCTGGGCGCAACTGATCCCCCGCGATCTGAAGTTGGACAAATTGGTTGTACGGCAGGTCCTCATTCAAGGCCTTGATCACCCAGTCGCGGTAACGCCAGGCATTGGGACGGATTTTATCGTGCTCAAACCCATCAGTCTCTGCAAAGCGGGCCAAGTCGAGCCAGTGCTGCGCCCAATGCTCCCCGTAAGCCGCCGAAGCTAGCAGACGATCAACAAGTTTTTCGTAAGCATCTGCAGAAGTATCAGACAGGAAAGATTTGGTTTCCTTCGGTGTTGGAGGCAGGCCGGTTAGGCTGAAACTAAGGCGGCGAATGAGCGTGCGGCGGGAGGCTTCCGGAGCGAGGTTAAGGTCCATTGGGCCGAGACGATGAAGGATAAAGGCATCTACCGGATGGGTATGCTTCTTTGCTTGGGGAATAGAGGGAGGCGTAAGTCGTTGCCACGCCCAATGTTTCCCGTTTGTTTCAGCAAAAGCAAACGGCGCGAACACACAGAAACACGCAACAAAGGAAATTACTCTCATCAGGCCAAGATCTCCCTGACCACGTTACCGGAAACATCGGTGAGGCGTTCATCCTTGCCGAGGTGTTTTACGGTTAATCGTTCGTGGTCGATGCCAAGAATATGCAGGATGGTCGCATGTAAGTCGTGAACATGAACCTTGTTTTGCTCAGCACGAAGACCGATTGGATCCGTGGCTCCATAGGCCACGCCCCCTTTTACGGCACCGCCTGCAAGGACAATGCTGTAGCCCCAGGGATTATGATCACGACCGGTGCCCTGTTCACTCATGGGCATACGCCCAAACTCGCCACCCCAGATGATCAGGGTGTCATCCCAAAGACCCCGTGCCTTGAGATCATCGAATAGGCCTGCAATGGGCTGATCGGTGCGACTGCACCAGGTGGTATGATTGTTCAGCACGTTCTTGTGGGCATCCCAACCACCGGTGTCACCTGAATAGAGCTGAACAAAACGCACTCCGCGCTCAAGCATGCGCCGGGCCAGTAGACAGCGGGTTCCGAACTCGGCTGTTTCCTTGTTGTCTAGAGCAAAAAGTTTTCGAGTGGCAGCAGATTCACCTGAGATATCGACGATATCAGGTGCCTTAGTCTGCATTCGGAAAGCAAGCTCATAGGAATCAATACGTGCTTGTAGAGTGTCGTCATGATCACGCTTGGCGAGATGTTCAAGATTGGCACGCCTGAGAAATTTTATAAAAGCGGAGTTGTCTCGATGAGCCGGTGGCTTGAGATTTAAAATGGGATTAGAACCAGGCCGCAGAGTGGTTCCCTGATAAGCAGCAGGGAGAAAGCCGCTTCCCCACGCAGGCGGACCGCCTTTGAGGCCACCACGAGGGTCAGGCAACACCACGTAGGAGGGCATGTCGCGGTTTTCTGTCCCGAGGCCATAGGCCACCCAGCTGCCCACCGATGGTTTACCCATTAAAATGGAACCTGTATTCATTTGGTAAACTGACTGGGGATGATTAACGCTGTCGCCGTGGCATCCACGCAGGACACAAAGGTCATCGGCGTGGCGGGCTATGTGCGGCAGAAATTCGCTGATCTCAAGACCCGATTGGCCGCGGGGAGTGAATGGTTTCACCGGGCCGAGCAGAGGATTCTTTGCCACCTTGCGGCGCGTCATTACTTCACCAAAACTTGCAGGTAGCGGGTGCCCCGCATATTTGATCAAATCCGTCTTGGGATCCCACAGATCCATGTGACTAGGGCCTCCGTGCATGAAAAGCCATAACACACGCTTCGCGCGCGGAATAAAATGCGGTTGGTGCGACACAGAATGATTAGCTGCCGCAAGCGCTTCATCACGCAATAGTGCCGCAAGCGCCAAGGCCCCGATTCCACCTCCCGATTGAGCAAGAAATTCTCTGCGGCTGAAAGCCTTCTCTGGCCGGGCAATTTCGGTCTGTTTCTTTGCAGGAGACACTGGCACTAAGTTAGTATGGTTTTTATAAGCTTACAGCCAATTTTTTGTGAAACATAAATTCTAACCACCTGCACGGGTCAATCGGTCATTAATTGCAACCCACTCAGGCTCATCAGGAGGCGCTTCCACACAAATGAGTTCAACTCCCTCCTCGTCGCACCGGTGCAATTCACTATATAAGGAACGCGCGTAAGCTTGCGCATCACGCGGCAGCACACTGACCCGGCCAAAACGGGTGCCAGGTACAATATTAGTGTGGGCGATCACATGCACCCGGTCATGCGGCGTGCGCGAATAGGAGATCTGGTTCTCCAGATCCTCCTCATCCTTCCAGTTCAACAACAATAACCGCGCATTGGGTGCGTAGTGCCGTGCCAACTGACCGGGGCTCTTGAGAATCCCTTCATCGCTATCTCCTTCCACCGTATAATCAGGCACTACCGCCCTAATAGCCGTGGCAGAGATCATACCCGGCCGCAACACTCGCACCGTTTTCTCCGAGAGCTCCACCACCGTCGATTCAATCCCCACCTTTGCCATCCCTCCATCAACAATTAGAGGAACACGCCCATCCAATTGACTCTTCGCGTGTTCTGCGCTGGTCGGTGAAACATGATTAGAAAGGTTGGCGCTGGGTGCAGCCAAGGGAAAGCCGCAGACCTTGATAAGTTCCTGCATAAAAGGATGATTGGGCAATCGAACGCCGACTGTACCGCCCCCCGCTGTAACAATACCCGGAATATTCTCAGCCTTGGGCAGGACCAGTGTGAGCGAACCCGGCCAGAAGGCCTTAGCCAGTGTTGAGGCCACCTCAGTCCATTCAGCCACGCAATCGCGGGCCATGGATTCATCAACCACATGCACGATGATCGGGTTTTGGGGCGGCCTATTTTTGGCGGCAAAAATTTTCTCTACGCTTTCGGCCTCCAACGCATTGGCGGCCAAGCCATATACGGTTTCAGTGGGCACCACCGCCACATCGCCACGCCTTAAGTGGGCAGCAGCCAACTCAAGGGATTTATCGAAGTCCTTCTCTGTATCAGTTCTGAGTATTCGTGTTTCCAAGGTTGGAGGACGCACTGTAACCAAGGAACTGACCCTCCACGACCCAAAAACCTTGAACCATTATCCCGGAAGACCGACCCTCCCAATCATGCTGACCACGTTGACCCAACAACTGCGCGAAGGCACCGATCTATCGGCTGAACAGGTAACTGAGGCAGTAGAACACATGACTGGTGAGGAGATCCCTGCGGAAGTGAAAGCGGCGTTTCTTACCTCTTTGGCAAAAAAAGGCGAATCGCATGAGGAACTGGCGGCCTTTGCCGGCGAATTACGCAGGCGCGCCACGGAAGTCCCGCTGGATGAGAATACGCGGGCGGGCGAAATCCTTGATGTCTGCGGCACTGGAGGTGATGGACTCAATACCTTTAATATATCCACCACCGTAGCTCTGGTGTGTGCGGCCGCAGGCGTCACCGTGGCCAAACATGGCAACCGCGCCATCACCAGCAAAAGTGGTAGTGCCGATGTGCTGGAAGCACTGGGCATTCCCACCAATCTTTCACCGACTGATGCAGGAAGCGCATTGAGCGAACACGGCTTTGCGTTCCTCTTTGCCCCAATGTATCACCCGGCCTTCAAGAACATCATGCCCGCACGCAAACTTTGTGCTGAAGCCGGCCAGCGCACTCTCTTTAATTTTTTAGGACCACTGCTCAACCCAGCCAAACCCACTGCTCAACTGATTGGCGTACCGCGGACGGAATTAACCGAGCCCATGGCCAAAGTTTTGCAAAGCCTCGGCATCCGCCGCGGCATGGTGGTAAGTGGCAGCGTGGGGGAACAACGTATGGACGAACTTTCCACCTTAGGCGAAAACACGATTGCCGAATTCTATCAGAACCGCGGATTTTCCACCTCCACACTTAACCCCTCTGACCTCCTCCTTAAAGAAGCAACTCTGGAAGATCTGGAAGGCGGCGATGCGGCAACCAACGCTGCCATCATCCAATCCATACTCACCGGCAAAACCCAAGGACCAAAGCGGGAGGCGGTGGTACTCAATACTGGTGCAGCACTTTTCATTGCCAACAAGGCTGATAGTATCAGTGCCGGCATGGAACTAGCCGCTTCAGTTATTGATGAAGGACTTGCGACCTCCAAGCTCGCCACCTTAACTGCCTAGCGTGGAAAAAGAACCTCCCATCATTGAACGCCTCAACCAAACGATGACTCCCAAGCGTAGAGTTTGGTGGAAACTTATCCCTCTTATACTATTTGCAACCATGATCGCGTTGGTTTATTTCGTCGCCCGCTACGAGCCGGTAGCCAATAAACAGTACTATCCGCAGTGCGGTTTCAAAAAAGCCACCGGTTATGATTGCCCTGGCTGCGGCGGGTTGCGAGCCACGCATGCGTTTACCCACGGACGAGTTATGGAAGCTTTTCGTTTCCATCCAGGTTTCGTTTTGTCCCTGCCGATTGTAGTTTATCTGTTAGTCCTATGGATTCGCGAATGGCGGCGCATCGGAGAAATGCCCGTGCCTCTGGTTCAGCCCGAATGCAACCTGCCTTTAATCTGGATCGCAGTCTTGTTTCTTTCTTTGGGTATTGTTCGTAATATCCCCACGCCCCCGTTCACATGGCTGACCAGCCCTACGGCGGAAACGAGATAGAACTCGCTCAAAGCCACGATTCTTGATAGAAACTGTCGAATGCCGGAGTACCCAACGCTGCCCGCGCTTGGAAGTAACTCATGTATCATATTGTTGGAGGAGACGATCAAAAGCACGGTCCGGTCGACGAGGCCAAAATCCGCGAATGGATTGCAGAAGGTCGTGCCAATGGCCAGTCTATGACATGTAGAGTAGATGACTCGCAATGGCGGCCACTTTCTGAATTCTCTGAATTCGCCTCCGAATTCGGTTCTTTAGCTCCTCCGCCCTTAGCAGCCCCCGGTAAAGGAGAAGGTGATGCTACAGGCGGATTAATTCCCTACAAAAACAAGCATGCATTGATTGGCTACTACATGAGTGTGGGCGGACTGATCATGATGTGTATTCCCGTACTCGGACTGATCTATACGATCAGTGTTGTGGTGCTTGGAGTTAAGGGCCTCAAAAACGCGAAGGCCAACCCGCATGTCAAAGGGCAGGTTCACTGTTGGGTTGCGATTATTGGAGGAAGCCTGGAAACACTGGTGACCTTAATATTGTCGGTTTTATTCACCATAGGATTCCTCACTGAATTGTAGTAAGACCCAACCGTGAACACCTACGAAATAATTGGCGGAGATAACCGTGCTCGCGGTCCGGCAACAGGTGAGGAGGTCTCCCAGTGGATTCGTGAGGGACGCGCCAGCGGCAACACCATGGCGCGGGTTAGCGGAGGCGAACATTGGCAGCCTCTGGGTTCGTTTCCTGAATTTGTAGGGCCGCTGCAGGGGTTGCCTTGGATTCCCCTATACCAGCCTCCTCCAAAAGCACATGGAATGGCCGTTGCCAGTCTTGTGTTGGGAATTGTCTCAATCCTCTTTTTCCCTTTCGGGCTACTTTTTGGCATACCGGCTGTTTACTGTGGACATATGGCAAAAGTAGAAATTGCCAAACAACCAGGTGAAGTAGGAGGGCATGGTTTGGCGATTGGCGGACTGGTCACTGGTTACATCGGTGCAGCCATGGGAGCGGTCTCACTGGTGACCCTAGTAGTGTTATGTCTTTCTCTGGCAACTTAAACCACCGCCAGAGCTATTGATTATTGTCACTACCCCCATCAAACTATAGCGTCACCTGACAGATTTTGAGACCGCACTCATTTCTGGTGAGATATACCGCCATTCAGACGAATGGAAATTTAGAGTCGTGGGACAGGGTTTCCAGATAGGACTTTTTGCCCTCTGTCAAAATTTTGGTGTTAAATTTTAACTAAAAAAGAATACGATGGCTATCAGTCTGGAAAAGAGACAAAGAAGGACTGAGTATTATTTTATTGGTGGGGATAATGAGGAATACGGCCCTTATTCCGTCGATCAAATGAAGCGGCTCGCAGCCGAAAACCGACTCAATGCCAATTCGAATGTACGCATCCACAAAGGAGATTGGAAGCCAGCCAGCACTTATCCTGAACTAGGGCTCCAAACCGGACCCGCAGGTGTCCCTGTACAGGGCTACCCACAAGCGACTCTCAATCTGCAAACAGTCCAGCAGATGGTAAATGGCCCGGCCATCTTCATGATGGTGCTTTCAGGCATCAGCATCCCATTTGTCCTCCTTGGGCTGGTTCTCAGTATACTCGGAGGCTCGGCAGGGTTTCTTGATAATCTGCCTTCCGGTACAAGAGAAGAGCTCATGCTCCAAGGGGGGGCAGGCATTGCCCAGTACTCTCTCTCCTTAATTGCAAATATCTTCATTTTGATAGGGGCCATTAAAATGAAGAACCTGCGATCCTACGGCTTGGCTATGGCCGCCAGTATTCTATCGCTTCTCTTTCAATGTGGCTGCTGTTGCGCCGGACTTGGTGCCGGTATTTGGGCGCTGGTAATACTCTCCAAACCCGAAGTGAAAGCTGCGTTTGCACAAAATAAAATGATGCACTAACCGGTTACTCTCACCCATGAGCGATACATCAACTGAGCCAACTCCCGGTGGGGAGGAGAAAAAAGACAAGCCGAACCTGCCTCCTATCCCTGAAGAGGTGCGCGAGGCGTCCTTGCGGGAGAAAAGGCAGCTCGAAGACAATACAATAGCGGAGGAGTCGGTAGAAACATCTGAACCTCTTCCTCCGGAATCCAATCCTCCGACTAATAAATACAAGATCATTGGCGGAGACGGCGAGGAATATGGACCTGCTTCCAAGGAAGATCTCGCACGCTGGATTCGCACCGGCAAAGCCAACCGCCGCACATTAATACGATCCGATCAACAATCTCCATGGAAACCCATGGACCAACTGCCAGAGCTGATAACCCTATTGCTAGATGGCCAGGATGAAACGGAAAAGCCGGGCAAGTTGACCGCTATTGCCATCATCACTCTGATTGGTGGCATCCTGGCGGTGATGGTTGGCATTGGTGAAGCTCTGGGAGTAATCGGATCATTATGCTTTGCATGCTTTTTAATTCCGGGGGCTGTGGTTTCATTTTTTGGTGGCATCTTCATGATTATTCAGGGAGCACTTTTGTTGGGCCAAGACCCGGCTCGACACATTCGCCGAACTCGAATTTCCGCGTCACTACAGATTGCCTGTATCCTTGCTGGAGATGTGGTTAACTTCATCCTCGGCATCTTGAACCATGTCTTTCTAAGTGACAGAGCTGTTGTTGAGTACCGCAAGAAACTGACCGGGAAATAGACCAAAATTGCTGATGGAGAAACAGCAGGCAATACAGACTGAAAATCCGTCCGAGGATATTGCCCTCTGTAGAGCTTCTTTCGTAAACGAACTTCCTTAATGGCAAACTACCACATAATTGGAGGGGACGGTGAGGAGTACGGACCCTACTCCACTGAAAAAGTCCGGAAACTAATAAGCGAAAGCCGATTGGAGCCCAATTCCAAAATACGACCCGAAGGAGGCCAATGGACCACTGTGGTTGAGTTGAGTGAGTTTACCTCAATCACAAATCAACCGACGCCCCCTCCCCTCGATCCCGCAACAACAAAAGGTGTCGGATACCCTGTGCAACCCTACTCTCGATATGGAGATTTACCCCAAAGCGGACCGCCAAACAACCAACTGGCCGTCACCGGAATGGTTCTGGGTATCTCCTCCTTTGTTTTGTCCTGCTGTTGCAGTCAGGTTCCGCTTCTCGGTTTGATTGCCATACTAATATCTTTCCTCACGCCCATTGCCGGCCTGATCTGCTCAATTATTGCGCGCTCACAAATCAAGAAGTCCAACGGAACGCAGGGAGGAGAAGGCATGGCCTTGGCCGGAATTATCATTTCTTCCGTGTATTTACTGCTGATACTTGCAATAATAGGCTTGGTTGTGGCAGGCGTAGTTGCCGCCGACAAATTTGGCAGACCATGAAAAAATACACGATTGTTGGCGGTGACAGCAAAGAATACGGCCCGGTATCAGTCCAGGAAGTAAGCGAGTGGATATCGAACGGCCGGGCCAATGGAGAAACGCGCATCAAGGAGGAAGGTGCGAAGGAATGGAGTCGACTCCGCGATCTTGAGGTTTTTCAAGAACTCCTCTCACCTTCTTCTCAACGTGTTCCACCGCAGACACAGGGACAAATACACATTCCCACTAGCAAAGGTGCAGCCGCAGGCCCAGCGCCTACAGCCGTACAACTTGTTGCCGAACTGCAAGGTCGGCCACACACCTTTTCCATAGGTGATTGTTTCAGTATTGGTTGGCGACTCACCATGGATAATATTGGTCTCTTTATCCTAACATTCATTTGCCTGATGTTGATCAGTATGGTTGCCGGTCTTGTACCTTTCGGATCCGTTGTTATCTCGGGGCCTCTCATGGGAGGCATGTATTTTATTTATCTTAGACGTCTTCGTGGAGAACCTGCTGAAATCGGCCAGCTCTTCGTCGGGTTCAATGAATTATTCCTGCCTTTATTTCTGGTCTACATTTTCATTTCTCTGGCGATGCTCGTTGTCGCCATTCCAATGATCATCACGATCATTGTGGCAATTTTCACAGGAATGGTGGAAGCGAGCACGACAGGAGTCCCCATTCTCGCCCTTGCAATCGGAGGACTCGGGAGCCTCTTGTCCATGCTATTGATGATGACTCTGGGAACCATGCTCACCTTTGCCATTCCATTAACCATGGACCGGAAAATGGATGCGTGGGAGGCCTTTAAAGCCACCTGGAGCATCACCAAACATTGCTGGGGGCAATGCCTGTTAATGAGTTTCACGATGATGGCCGTAAACCTGGCCGGAATGCTTGCGCTGTGTCTGGGTATGCTGGTCACGGCTCCCCTTTCAATTGCCATGTTCGCCGTGGGTTATGAGCAGCTCTTCGGCCGCGGTGTGCGGCGATGAAATGGGTTTGTCTTATGGCGAACATGACGATCCCCGGAGTGGGATCCATGATCGCCGGACGTTACGGTCCGGGTATTTTTCAAGCATTGGGTTCCCTCATCGCCTTCGGGATGGTGGGTTACTGTATCTCTGAATTTTATACCGAACTAAAAAATTATGCCGACAGCATCGATGGGGATCCTGATGAAATGAGTGCTGCGATGAAAGCTCTCGGGGAACGTATTTTAGGCCCTCCCATTATTATCGGGGGTGTTGGTGTGATTATCCTGAAGGTCACGTGGATTTGGGCACAGTTCACCACCGCCGCGGTTTTCAAAAAGGAAAAGGAAGCTGAGGCTCAGGATTGAGCACGCCCTGAACTTCCCTCGTACGATTCCTCGAACTGATGGCGCACCTGCGCGATGACTTCTCGCTGCGACCGCAACTCCGTATTCACAATCACGTCTGCCTGTTTGTACACCGGTTCCCGCTCAACCAACATGGTACGTATAGCCCCCAAAGGATCTTCCCCTTGAAGCAAGGGACGATGAGTCTGATGTTTGGTTCTCTCATGTATGGATTCGGCATTAGCCCATAAGCATACGACCAAGGCATGGGATTTGAGACTCGCGAAATTTTCCGGATTCAAAATGGCACCGCCGCCTGTCGCAATAACCAACTTGTCTTTCTTAGCGAACTCCAAAATCATTCCCCTTTCTAATTGCCGAAAAGCTTCCTCTCCCTCGTTTGCAAAAATCTCGGCAATGGAAATGCCCGCCTTTTCTTCAATCAATGAATCGGTATCCACAAACTGAAAGTCCAAATCCTGGGCTACCAATCGACCCACGGTGGATTTACCGCTCCCCATGAATCCCACAAGAGCAAGGTTACGGATGATACGCTGGGTCGCCACGAGCGACAGAATGCAGAATTAAATCCCTCAAGGCACGCCTGTTTTACGGGAACGTTTGGGCGCGAGTACGGATTTTGCTTGTTCGCGCCATTAACGCATCTCCATCATGGCTCTTGTGAGTAATGCCGCGAACAAAAGGGAGCGTGTTTTCCGCGGTATCGGTGTATCTCCCGGTGTGATTCGAGGTCGTATTGTGGTCATGGACCACGACCACAACGAAGAACCCGCCCGGCAACATATCCCAACAGACAAGCACTCTGCTGAACTTGACCGGCTTCAGTCAGCTCTGGCCGAAACCCGTCGGGAAATTTCCGAGATCCAAAGGCAAGTACAGGATAATTTAGGCGCTTCTGAATCTGCTATTTTTGACGCCCACCTATTAGTCTTGGAAGATTCCACACTGATCAGGGAGGTGAAACGCTTCGTCGAAACTGAAAATGTGAACATCGACTATGCGTTCCACGAGGTGGCAGAAAAATATGCGCACGCACTGGGAACGGTGGAGGATGAATACCTGAGGGAAAGATCTGCGGATATCCGAGATGTAACCAGTAGAGTGCTAAATCACCTAACCGGACACAGCCATCAGGACCTTTCACACATCACTGAACCTTACATTCTGGTTGGTCACGATCTAACCCCTTCCCAAACCGCTTCATTGGATCGTGAATTAGCTCAAGGGTTTGCCACAGATGTCGGCGGGAAAACCTCCCACACCGCCATCATGGCTGGCTCATTACGCATTCCTGCTGTCGTCGGCTTAAAGAATGCCAGTGAAAATGTCGTTACCGGCGATTATGTCCTGCTGGATGGGTTCAATGGCGTGCTGGTGGTGAACCCTTCTGATCAAACACTGTTTGAATACGGCCAACTGGAGAAGGAGCAGGAAGACCTGCAGCTCAAACTGGCGGAAATCAAGAACTCCAGAGCTATAACACTTGATGGTCACGAGATCATGCTCTCTGCCAACGTGGAACAAATCAGTGACACAGCTGCGGTTGTTGAGTGTGGCGCACAGGGCATAGGCCTCTTCCGCACCGAATATCTCTTTCTCGATCGTAAAACGTTGCCCAATGAGGAGGAACAATACACTAGCTACAGCCGGGTGGCCAAGGCACTGGCTCCTGAGCCCGTGATTTTTCGAACCCTCGATATCGGAGCAGACAAAATCAGCCATGCCATTGGTGAAACTGATGAGGCCAACCCATTTCTCGGTTGGCGTGCCATCCGGTTTTGTCTAGCCCGCAAGGATATTTTCCGCACCCAGTTAAGGGCTTTACTCCGCGCCAGTGAAGGCGGAAACCTCAAGGTAATGTATCCGATGATTTCCGGCGTTGAAGAACTTGATGAAGCCAACGAGGTGCTCGAGGAATGCAAAAATGAATTACGAACCGAAAAGACTACTTTTGATGAAAACCTGGAGGTTGGCATCATGATTGAAATCCCTTCGGCCGTACTCACCGCCGACGTATTGGGAACACGCGCCAAGTTTTTCAGCATCGGCACCAATGACTTGATCCAGTACACACTTGCCGTCGATCGACTGAATGAAAAAGTAGCCGACCTTTATGACCCCACTCACCCTGCCCTACTCCGTCTTATGCAAATGACGATTGATGCAGGCAAAAGGCACCGCATTTGGACAGGAGTCTGTGGCGAAATGGCCGGAGACCCTGCCGCTGTCGCCCTGCTGATTGGCTTGGGGGTCAATGAACTCAGTGTAGCTCCCACCATGGTGCCGCAAATCAAGTATCTCATCCGCTGCCTAAAATACTCAGAAACACAACAGCTCGCCCTGAAGGCACTTGAATGTGAATCCAGCATGGACGTTCTTGTCCAAGCTCGAGCCATGGTGCAGCGTGCTGCACCGGGCATTTTTCATACCGCAATATGAAACAAATAATTCTGGCCGGCGGTTATGCCACACGCCTTTACCCGCTCACTGAAAACACTCCAAAACCACTCCTGCCGGTTGGAAGCAGGTCTATGATAGAGCACGTCATTGGCAGCACTTCAGTCATCGGAACCATTGATCACACCTACGTCGTAACCAATAATAAGTTTGCCGGACACTTCACTGAATGGCTTGCGGGTTATAAAAAGGCGTATCCTGATTTTGCCTGTACAGTCATCAATGATAACACCACAAACAATGAAGACCGACTTGGAGCGATTGGGGATTTACATTTGGTTTTAAATCAGGAGGCCATTCATGATGATATACTTGTCATCGCTGGGGACAACCTCATTACAGGAGACCTCAGTGAATTCGGCCAATGCTGTCGCGATACCCAAGAATCTGTCCTAGGGGTATACGATGTGGGTTCACTTGAAGAAGCAAAAAAATACGGAGTGGTAACCGTCGATGAATCGGGTAAAATTACCGCCTTCAAGGAGAAGCCAGTCGAACCTCAAAGCACTCTAATCGGAGTTGCATTGTATTATTATCCGCGCACGGTGATACCTGAGATTTTCCGTTATTTGGAGGAAGGCAACAACCCCGACCAACCCGGTCGACTTGTGCAGTGGCTTTTCCCTCAACAGCCTGTCCACACCACCATAGTTCCCGGCGACTGGCTGGATATTGGATCCAAAGAAACACTGGAAGTGGCGAACGCTTTGTTTAGCGTATAGGGCCTACAACTCCAGCCTCATCCACCGCTAAAGGATCCACCCCTTCACCGGTATTGTACCTGCGAACCATCTCGGAATAGAGACCTTCCATTTGGCGCGCCATCTTGGGCATATCAAATAAAGAGGAACTAAATCTAGCCTCATCAAGATACTGCCGCAGGGAGGAAAGTTGCTCCGAATCGTGTGCAAGATTGAGAGCCATTTTTTCGTAGTCCTCAAGGCTGCGAGCAACCAAATGATCGTCCATGCCCAGTGCCCATAACAAACTAGCACTAACCCGCGAACTGAAATGCCGACCGTAATAAGCCACCACTGGAACGCCGGCCCAAAGCAAGTCTTTGGTTGTTGTTTGTCCGTTGAACACCAATGTGTCCAAGCCCAAATCCACTAGCTGCAATCGCCTCAAATGGTCATCCTTCCGGGGTTCCAGCTTGGCAAAAATCAACCGCCCCTGCTCGATCCTTTCTTCAGCTGCAACTTTACGTAAATTCTCCTCAGCCAATTTCGACACCGCTCCCATCCACAAGACACTCCCGGACACCGCCTTGAGAAGCCGCATCCAAATAGCGAAGACTTCCCTCGTGATCTTGTAAGACTGATTAAAAGACCCGAAAACAAAGGCGTCCTGAGGCAAACCATAATCAGCCTTTTTGCATTCCTTTTCCGATATACTCTCCTCACGATGATTGAGAAAGAACGACCCAGCCAACCAGGCAGGCACCTCGGAATAATCGTCCATGCTCACCTCAGGTAACACCACTGGATCAGCAATCACGTAATCATAATACCCACCACCATTTGTTCCTGTTGCGCTGAGCATGACCGCCTGAATCGGGGCCGGCCGGAGTGCACATATTTCCATCCGGCCACCCTCAGTGTGGCCGCTGAAATCAACCAGCACATCAATCCGGTCATCAAATATCTTTTGGGCAGCGTCCAACGTACTTTCCTGCCGTAAATCGATGAAATGATCGCTTTCACGAGCAATCCTTTGCCGCATTTCACTACCATCGTCTTTACCAGTTGAATACACGAAGACTTCAAACCTCTCCCTATCATGAAGACCAAATAAAGGAAGTGTCTGTTGTGCGATGGGATGCAGACGAAAATCATTGGAGATATAGCCGACACGGATTTTTGGTTCACCCAATTGAACCCGATGCGTGAATCCGGTGTGTAGTGCCGCCACACTTTTTTGCACCATCTTCGCCCACGCATGGGTCAAACGCTTGTTGCGCTGAGGATCATCCGAGAACGAAGCGCCCGCCACTGCCTGTTCGCGTGGACACCGCCCTTCAGAAATCGCCTCTTCAGTCATTTTGTTCAGAGCAACAAAATGACGATTAAACGCATCCCAATCGCAACATTGTTGGGCCACTAGAGCACCCACCTGCCTCACATCCTCACCATCACGCATCAACAGCAACCGATCCACCTCATCCAGAACTCCTTCAAACTTGGCGGTACGGTTCAGAATAAAGAGGCGGTTTACTCTAGCCAGATAATGATCAGGATCCAACTCTGCCGCACGTGAAAATGACTCAATGGCGTCGGGAAAACCCGATTGATTGGCCTGTGCAGCACCCAAACTATTCCACGCTTCAGCCTCATCGGGTTTCAACTCAACCACCTGCTTAAAACACCTGACTGCTTCCCCTTGAGCACCCTGCTTAACATATAACGCACCCAGCTGAAGCCATACCTCCCAATTAGCTTGATCCACCGACAAGGCCATATCCAACAACTCTTTTGCCTTAACTAACAACCCCTGCTCCTCTTGTGCTCGAGCCAGAAGTTGCAGCGTTAAAACCGCGATATTGCCCGATTGCAACAGGGGTTGGAGCTTCTCAATGGCCACTTTAGGCTCACCGAGTTCCAGATATGCCTCAGCCTGCAGATGAATTGCATTTTCGCCAACCTCGGGATGCGTAATAAAACCCTCGCATTTGGAGGCCAACTCAGACCAGCGCCCAGTCTCGGCTAAACTTAACAAGTCATTCAATAACGTTTCGTTGTTTTCGCTGGCTGCCATATCCCTTGCCGCAATCAAATTGCCCATTCCCGATACACCACACAAGCTTCAATAAAAAAACTTGTGGGAAAGCAATTAGCCCATACCTTTAAAGAGGAACATGTGATGCAGGTTGATTCGACACCATCGTTTGTTAAGCAGTTAAATTGGTATTCAAACCAATCCACCCAGGCTTTGGAGCGACTTGCAAGCGGGTCGCGTTTACTCGCCCCGCAGGATGACTCAGCAGGCCTGGCTGTCTTAACACGCATGGAGGCCCGGATGCGGCAATTTGATGCGACTGCCAGCAACATCGCAAACGGAACTTCCTACACTCAAACACAGGATGGTTTCCTTGAAGGCTTACAGAACGTGCTGAACCGCATGGGAGCCCTTGCCATACGAGCCCAGGACACAACGCTAAGTGCCGACCAACACGCACTTTTTCAGGAGGAATTTCGAGCCCTTAAAGACACTTTTAACGATCTGCGGACCGCCCAGTATAATGGCCGCGCCCTTTTCGATGGAAAAGATCTCTCCGTTACCACCTCCCCTGAACAACACCCGTTAATAGCAGATGGGGTCGATCTTTTTGTATCGGACATAAACTCGGTCACGACCAAAACCACTCATCTTGACACCCTGCCCGATGCCCGAAACGCATCACAGGTCGTTAACCGAGCATCTGAACAAATCGCCCTGCATCGAACCCGGGTGGGGACGACTTTAGCTGGGTTGCAATCCGCCAGCGTGCGCCTAGAGACTCAGCGCACCAGCATGCAAACTGCCTTGAGCAGAATATCTGACGCTGAGATTGCAACCGAAACGATGAATTTGGCGAAGGGGAACATCATTACAAAAATGAACGTGCTTCAAATAAAACAGGGAATCAGAGCTAATTCACACCTTTCCAACCTTCTTGGATAGGTAATTTTTCACATCTAACAAAGCTTCCTATTTTATCTATTTTTTATTTTAAATAGATTTTTATCTGTTTTAATGGTTAAAAATAGATGTTTTTATTGTATGTATTAACTTTAAAGTATTTTTTGGAGTTCTTTTTTTGGCATAGGGATTGCTTTGAAATCGGAGAAGAAACAACCGAAGGATTGCCCCCAATGGTCATTAATACCAACGTTGAAGCACAGAGAACTGCAGGCCACTTACTGGAAAGCCAGAAGAACCTACAGAAATCTCTTTCCAAGCTGAGTTCCGGTTCCAAGATCATTAATGCTTCTGATGATGCCGCCGGTTTGGCCGTGAGTTCCCGTATCGAATCGCAACTCCGTCGCATTAGTTCGGTAACGAATAATTTGGGCAACGCCATGTCTCTCACCCAAACACAGGATGGATACATTAAAAACATGGATCATGCTCTGACTCGCATGACTGAACTGGCAATGCTGGCGCAGGATACTACCAAGCAAGGTGAGGATTTGGCGCTCTACAATGAGGAATTTCAGCAATTGATGGATTATGTCATCGCCAGCCGAGACAAGGAATTTAATGGGGTAAAACTCTTTGATGGTACAATACTGAATGTAACAATTGACCCACAAGGAAACACGTTCCCGGTAGGCGGCATTGATCTCAAGGCAAGCGTCTTTGAAAGCGCCCTGCAAAAACAATCCTGGACACTAACCTCTGAAGCGTGGGCGGTCTCCAAGAGCGGTTATGTGCTCAATCAAGACACTTACAAGATGCAAGATACCGCCTACAAGTTGAATTCGGATCTCTGGTACAATGGCGGAACCTGGTCCAC
>CAZHJW010000031.1:0-18321 GCA_964533265.1 uncultured Pedosphaera sp. | reverse complement strand
CACCTGACTTTTGCCACCCCATGCGGTTCGAATATAGGTTAGCACATCTCCAATCTGCTGGTCTTTAAGGGCAAGACCCAGTCCGGGCATAATCTCCGGATGACGATAACGACTGCCGCTTACCTCGATCGGGCCCTGCACACCGTGTAGTGCAATCCGAATCAATCGTTCAGTGGAACCGGTTACCCAGTCAGAATTGGCCAGTGGTGGGGCCAGATTGTCCGCTCCTTTGCCATCTGCCAGGTGGCAGGTGATGCACAGCGTATTATAGACCTCGACTCCACGCTTAACCGACTCGCCATGATCGCCCTTGGGCATTTTCTTTATCTTCGGTGGCCCGCCAGATTTAGCGATAATCTCGCCCTTCAAACGTTTTACCATCTGCTCACTTAGACGGGATACCTGCTCAAGTTTGCTTTTGCCCAGGACCTCTACTGCCGCAATAGCCTTACCTTGATCTGCTGTGGCACGCATGCGGCCAGAAACCACAAGTGAGGTCATCTGCACTTTATCATGTTGGTCTTTCAGGCCGGTCTCAATCGTGGCCAGATCCAATGCGTTCATGCCTTCCAAAGCCCATAAGGCATGAATCCGACCGAGATGATTCTCTGCAGTTGCCACAGCCTTTTTCAAGAGAACCACGGACTTGGGGTCATTGCGCTGAACCAATAGACGTTGGGCTGTATCCCGCCACCACCCATTCGGGTGGGACAGGGTATTGACCAGTTCGGTGGTTGAAGCAGAAAGCAGTCGAGGCTGCGTCTTGTCACGTCCCTTGGCCGTGTAGACAATACGGTATATACGGCCCATGCCCACGGGCACCTCCAGTTTGCGTTCCAAAATATAAGGCTTTAGATAGAAACTTGTGACGTAGACCTTGTGCTGCAAAATGCCCCGGTAGAGATCTACAATATAAATGCAGCCATCGGGGCCGCTATAAACACTGACCGGTCGAAAACGTTCGTCCGTGGAACAAAGGAACTCCCGCTTCTGAAAGTCTTTGTCGGCAAAGAGTTTGTGCTCGGCCGTGCCAAGGCCTTTATCTGTCTCTTTAAACAAGTGGCTGGTTAGGGCGTTGGCCGCCGGTTCCGGGATAAAGGCAGCACCGGCGTATTCCTTGGGATAGCGGGTTGCCCTGTAAACGCCAGGCCCTGAGATCGCGGTGATTCGCGCTAGGCGCCCGTCCTTACGCAGCATCTCAGGTTTGTAGCCACGGTTAATCCCGGGGTTTGGCCGGATGGAATTGATACCACTGGTACGAACGGCCGCATTGGAGAAGCCCTTGGGGTTATGATACATTTCCCAGTCACTATTCAGGTACCGAGAGTTACTCGTTGAATACAGCCGCCCGTAATCATCCTGACAAATTCCCCACTGACCGCGAAACCGTGCAGCACTGGTAATTATTTTACCGTCACGAAACATAAAGCGCTTATTGCTCTTGGCATTGTACATCCAGTTGTCCAGGCACGGGACCAAGCCGTTGTCCGTGTGTTCAACCGGCCCTTGCTTTGCGAAACCGGCAACCCTAGTTTTCTTGTCGCATTTAAGGTCGCCATCGGTGTCCTGGCAGAACCAAATATTTGGAGGCTCAGCAACCAACACCCCCCCCTGGACCATGGCAATGGCCCGAGGCATGATGAGGTCGTCAAGGTAATCGGTTTTCTTGTCGGCTTTACCGTCGTTATTTGTGTCCTCAAGCACCACCACCTTACCCACCTTCAAGGATGTCTCGCCGGTCCCGGCGACGTCAGGCATGTACCCGCGCATTTCAACCACCCATGCGCGGCCGTTGCCATCCCAAGCCATACATACAGGATCGACTACCATGGGTTCGGCGGCAAAAAGTTCCAGCTTGAAGCCCGGAGCAATCTTGAAGGTGGAAAGAGCCTTATCCGCGGGGACCGGCACTGAAGAGCCCAGCTCCCATTGCCGCCACTTAGGAGGGGCTGTGGGTGCCTCGACCTTCTTCTTGTCCGCAGCAAGTACAGCAGGGAGAAGAGCAAACTGAATTAGCAGAAATAGTAATAGCGATCTCATTTGTTTGTTATCCGAGGCATACTCTGAACCTATCGAATCGGGCCCCATACCCTTTCCATGATCTTGTACATGCGCGGGTCGTGTTCCTTCAGTTCCCCCCGTACAAACGGGTAAAAATCGTTCACGCCCAAATAGGCCTCGGTGCTTTCGGCAAAATACTCCTTATGGTTGTTCAGACCATAATGGCGAACCATCCGCCCGGTATAAAGCATCACTTTCTCATAAATGCCTGCCTTTTTTGCTGCTTCATAGGAACCAATGATTTCTTTGTTCTCAAAACTGAGCACCTGATCATGATAAGCATGGGCCAACTCATGCATGATCACATAAGGATGCTTGGCCCACATACCTCGATCATAAAGTGCCTTCGCCCGCGGAATATGTACATGCTTCACCAAGGCTGGGTCATGCCGGTTGGCTCGTAACCAACTGCGCGAAGGATGATACTGCATGCTGCCCAGTCGCTGATTATTTAGTTCCAGCCGAATGGGCAGTCTCTGAAGCTCCTTCACCTTGGCTTCAGGTAAAATAAATTTGACCCGTTGCAAATGGTTGGCCAATGCCACAAACGCCTTATCAGCCACCTCTTTATTTTCCTGTTCCAATAACTTCGGCTCCACGGCAATTCTCCAGCCTTCTACGTCCTTGATAACAGGCTTGTAATAATTGACATCTTTTTGGGCTACTAATGTGAATGCGGTAAGAGTGAGTGCGTAAATAAGTTTCATGATATTTGAAGTTAGTGAGACTTGCGCCTCTTTCCATTGGATTTGAAGGATAGTTTATTACGATTGGACATAAGGTCCGTCAGGTCAGCTACGAAATCATCTACGTCCTCAGTGGTTGTATCCCAGGAACACATCAGGCGTGCCCCGTTCTCCCCGATAAACGTATAAAAGTGCCAGCCTCGAGCGTGCAGCGTCTCAATCACAGGAATCGGTAACTCCACAAACACGCCATTGGATTGCCTTGGGTAAAGTAATTTTGTCCCCTTAATACTCTTGATGCCTCGCGCAAGACGTGCGGCCATTTTGTTCGCATGCTCAGCGTGATGCAACCACGCTCCATCGCGAAGGAGATTCACCCAAGGAGCTGCAATATAGCGCATCTTGGAAGCCAGTTGACCCGCCTGTTTGCAACGCCACTCAAATTCGAGGGCAAGATCGCGATTGAAGAATACTACTGCATCCCCCACCGGTGCCCCGTTCTTGGTACAACCAAAACTGAGAATGTCCACGCCCACTTTCCAGGTAATATCCTTAGGAGCCACCCGCAACTGGGCAATTGCGTTGGCAAAGCGGGCACCGTCCATGTGGATTTTTAAATGATATTTGCGTGCAACTTTAGAAATAGCTTTGAGCTGAGCAGACGTATAAACCGTGCCCAGTTCAGTCGCCTGAGTCACAGTCACAGCTCGGGGTTTCGGGAAATGCAAATCTGTTCGGCGTAAGACTGACTCTTCAATCCCTTGGGCGGTAATTCGACCCTCTTTCCCTTTTAGTAACTGCACCTTGGTACCGTTGGAGAAGAACTCAGGAGCACCGCATTCATCGTTTTCCACATGAGAATTTTCATGGCAAAGAATACTGTGATAACTCTGGCAAGTGGAGGCAAGGGCAAGGGAATTCGCCGCGGTACCGTTGAAGACAAAGAAAACTTCGCATTTTGTTTCGAACACATCACGGATGAGGTTGGCGGCTTTTTTGGTCCATCGATCATCCCCATAGCCCAACTCATGCCCCTTATTAGCCTCCTCAAGTGCCAACCATGCCTCCGGGCAAATGCCTGAATTATTATCACTGGCAAAGTTGCGCGTCCGTTTCATGGGCGCGTTGTACGCCACCTTTGAGGCCTTGCCAATCGCTATTCTTTTTCCAGCAAGTGTTTTCTAAGAAATTGCACTGTGGTGAGAAACTGAAACTCCCGATTGGCCTGCTTGCGGAAACCGTGGCCTTCATCCTTGGCTAGGAGATACCAGGTTTCGATTTTATTTTTTCGCAAGGCCTTCTCGATCTGCTCGCTTTCACTTGCAGGAACACGAGGATCATTAGCGCCCTGTACAATAAGTAGAGGTCTAGTAATTTTATCCACATGAGATAGAGGTGATAGTTCCTGTAAAAACTTCCGCATCTCAGGAACCCGTTCATCACCATATTCCACCCGCCGCAAATCCCGGCGATATTCACTGGTGTTCTCGAGGAAGGTTACAAAATTGGAAATCCCCACCACGTCCACCCCGCATTTGAGAAAATTATTCATCTTAACCATACTGTGCAAAGCCATGAAGCCCCCATAACTGCCGCCCACCACCGCAATCCGATCTTGATCCAGTGAAGAATCAGCAGCAATTACATTATATATCCTCTCGATATCCAGTAGCACCTTTTTGCGTTCACGCCCATTATCCGCTTTGAGGAATTTTTTCCCATAACCGCGTGAGCCGCGCACATTTGGACAGATGAGTACGGCTTTCTCCTCAACGGTCAGATAATTATAACGGCCCATGAACCGGGGCCTAAATTGACTTTCCGGGCCGCCATGAAACAGGACGATAACCGGGGAGGGCCGGACTGGTTGAATTGAGGTAAAACGACCGCTAATCCATTGCCCCGGCAAATACACCCACGCATCAAATTTACTCCCATCGGCACTACGCCACTCAATACGGCGAGGTTCACTAAAGCGGTCAACATTTAGATTGGGCATACCGGTTTCCACCCACTTTAATTTTTCCTGGCTGGACACATCAAGGTACACCACTTGCCCTGGTGATAAAGTCCAACTGAGACCGTACATCAGCTCGGTTTTCGACCCCCAACGAAGATGGTTAATCACACCAACAGGCAATTTAGGTTGCCACTGCTCCACCCCGCTTTCCGAATTCAGAAAGCGCAACTTACTTGCCCCTCCTTCATTGGTCACCACTGCCAGAGTGCGGCCATCAGGAGAGACTTCCAATGACTCCACATCCCATCTTACCTGCGGCAAATAATAACGATACGCACCTGTACCTAAATCTAATCGGGTCAACCGCTGGAAATCGAACCCGTCATCCGAAGTAAAATAAACTGCTCTGAGGCGCGGATCAAAACGTGCATTCTGATAACTCACCTGTACCTTAAGTTTGGGCGTTAGCGGGGATATTTCACCCGAGTTTATATCGACGATGTGCAGACGCGACTCGTTGATGGAAATATATTCCATGACGAGAAACAAACGTCCGTCTTGCGACCAGTCTTCAATCCACCAACCGCCGCCATTGAGCTTCAGTAGTAGTTTTTCGCTGCCGGGTAGGCGCGGATCCGTAACATACAAATCATTATCACGTCCGTTCCTCTTGGTAGAAAAATACGCAATCCGGTCACCCTTAGGCGACCAAAGAGCCCCGGTGTGACGACTTTTACCATCGGTAACGCGTAGAGTTCTGCCTGTGCCCAAGTCATAATAGAACACCTGATAGCGTTCGCTACCGCCTTCATCACGCAGAAAGATAATTGACCGGTCATTCACCGGATTGAGCATGGCTCTACGAACCGGTTCCTTACCAAAAGTAATCTGCCGAGGTTTTTCCTTTGGCTTATTGAGCACATGCAACTGGCTTACCTGTCCCTTTGCCGGTCGCTGGGTAACAAGAATCGTGATGTTGGTTCCCGAAGCATGCCAATCCTGAAACTTCACAGGGCGCACGTCAAGGTACGGCTTGGCTTTGGCCGCCAGTTCACCAGATATCATCGAGACTCCACGGGTTTCCATTTGTGCGGGCGGCATAACCGGCGCACCAATCCCAATATTCAACGACAATAAAAACCAGCTTATCCGTAACATAGCCAAAAGCAGATTCATTCATCCAGCTCCGGTCAAATCAAGCGCAAACGGACAAAGAAAGCGTGACAGGTCTTGCGCACCCTCTCCGGTGTTGGCATCCTCCGAGCCATGGCCATTGTTAAAAAACTGCTGCATACTCGTTACCGAGTAGATGATCTGGAGCGTACCATTACGTTTTACACCCAAATTCTGGGACTTACCGAGACGCGTCGGCATAAGTCTCCCCGTGGCTCAGAACTAGTCTTTTTGGCCACCCCTAACAGTGAAGAAGAAATCGAGATTTGCTCCTATCCCAGTAGTGGAGGGGTCCAGGTCCAGGAAGACCTCACTCATCTGGCCTTCGAAGTGGAAAGCCTGTCTGATTTCGGGAAGCACATCCAATCACTTGACATAGAGTACTCTGATGGACCCCATATGAAGGATGCTGGTGGAGGCTTTGCCTTTATCGATGCCCCGGAAGGATATGAAATTGAACTGATTGAAAAAGCCCCTGATAATAATGGTTACTAAGTCATGATTTGGCGAGCTGTCGACCGCGTTTGGGAATTCCCTCAAGCACCACTTATCATGGGTATCGTCAATGTCACCCCTGATTCTTTTTCAGATGGCGGCACCTACGGCACACTGGAAGCGGCAGTTCAACATGCCCTGCATCTGGTGGAATCAGGCGCAAACATTCTCGACATCGGTGGCGAATCCTCCAGACCGGGCGCAGAGCCAGTTAACGAAGATGAAGAGTTTCAACGTGTTATCCCCGTGATAGAGAAACTAGCTGGGCAAACCGATATCGCCATCTCAATAGACACACAAAAGCCAGCTATTGCCAAAGCGGCATTAAACGCCGGAGCCATCATCATCAATGATATCGCAGCCAATCGCGAGGATGAGACCATGTGGCGACTCGTTGCTGAAACCAACTCAGGCTACGTAGCCATGCATATGTTGGGCAATCCAAAACTGATGCAAAGAAACCCAAAATACGTCGATGTGCTCAGCGAGATTGAAGCGTTTTTTTACTGCCGGTTCGAACATTGGACCGATTGGGGAATGAGCCTCGAGCAGGTGGTTTTGGATCCTGGAATCGGATTTGGGAAAACGTTAGAGCATAATTTGACGTTGCTGAAAGAGCTCAGGCGTCTTACAAATATCGGGCGGCCTTTGGCGGTGGGAGCCTCACGCAAATCATTTATCGGAGACCTCACCGGAGCTGAAGTGAATGATCGCCTGCCCGGTAGTTTGGCTAGTGCCTGTCGCGCAGCTCAAGCCGGTGCTGCCATTATTCGCACACACGATGTAAAGGAGACCGCGCAGGCCTTGAAGGTTTGGGCAGCAACCAATTAGTAATGGATCCATTCCATTTCATTCTAGCTACAGAAATACCACAGGTCTCTGATATTCCCGAGTGGATTAATGCCATATGGGAGTGGATCAAACTAGACTGGATGTGGATTATTCGAGGAATCGTGGAAATCAGCGCACTGGCCATCGGGATTTACTATGCGTTCACATTTCTTCAGAAATCCCGTGGCTGGCCTGTGGTGTTGGGTTTTCTAATCCTGATTGGACTCACGACCTTGATTGCCCTATTGGAACTACAGGTATTGAGATGGTTACTGCAACAATTGTTCCTATTCACCACCGTGGCGATTCTGATCATCTTTCAGCCTGAGCTCCGCCGACTTCTGGCTGAACTCGGCAATCTGCCGATTTTTTCATCCGATGAAGATAGCCCACTGAATGTCGATGCCGTTGTGCAAGCGACCAACCAACTCTCACGTAAACGCGTCGGCAGTATTGTTGCCATCGAACGTACTGTAGATATATATCAAGAAACAAAAAGCGGCGTCCTGATCGATTGTGCTCTTACCCCAGAAATGCTCGATTCCATTTTCTTTCCTAATTCACCACTACACGATGGTGGCGTAGTGGTTCGAGGTGATCGCATCATGTATGCCTCCTGCATTTTCCCGCTTACGCGGCGGATTGACATTAATAATACACTGGGCACCCGCCACCGTGCCGCAATCGGACTCAGCGAAGAAACCGATGCCATTGTGGTGATTGTTTCCGAAGAAACTGGAGATATTTCTTACAGTCACAATGGAGCCTTGCACCGGCAGGTGTCGCTCAAGCAATTGAAAGATTTTCTCATCGAGATGCTTAAAGCCAGTACTCCATCGGCAGATACACAAACAACCCGCAGCAGTCGCATTCGTGATTCTTTCCGCGAATTAATCACAATTATTGAGAAAAAAATCAGAACTAAACCAATCGTTAAATAATCTTGGCGACCGATCCGCAATCCAAAGGCATGAGCGACTTTCTGATGAAAGTCTTATCGCTCGTGCTCGCCGTCATGGTATGGTTCATCATCAAGACTGCCGCTGGCTTATCCTACACCAATGAAATAACAAACACCCGTTCTGTACCCGTTAAACAGCCTAGCCAGGCCCTCTCCAATCAAAATCCAGTAGATAATAATGAATCCAACGGCGAATAAAATTTTCGGCACCGATGGAGTAAGGGGGAAAGCCAATGTGGAGCCTATTACTGCTGAAACCGCCCTCAAGCTTGGACGTGCAGCAGCTCATGTCTTCAAAAATTTAAACCCCGAATCGCGTAGTAGACAAAAACACCAGATTGTCATCGGTAAAGACACACGTTTATCGGGATACATGCTGGAAAACGCCCTCTCCAGTGGCATTCTTTCCATGGGGGTGGACGTATTGTTTATCGGCCCCTTGCCGACTCCTGGTGTGGCTCGTATCACCAACAGCCTCCGCGCCGATGCAGGCATTGTAATCACCGCCTCCCATAACCCTTACGATGACAATGGCATCAAGTTTTTCAGTCACGACGGCTATAAGCTCGCAGACTCCCTTGAGGAGCAAATCGAAAACCTAGTCTTCAGCGGCGAAATCGATAATGTTCGACCCACTGCCAAAGCAATTGGAAAGGCGATCCGTATAGACGACGCCCTCGGGCGGTATGTCGAATATGCTAAACGGTCTTTCCCGCGCGGAAAAAACCTAGAAGGAGTGACCATTGTCGCCGACTGCGGACACGGAGCAGCCTACAAAGCCACACCCTGTGCTTTGCGCGAATTAGGGGCAAATATCATTGTGTACGGCAACAGCCCCGATGGAACGAACATTAACAACGGCTACGGCTCCATGCATCCAGAGCAAATGTGTCAACGGGTTCTGGAGCATGACGCTGACATAGGTATTGCCCATGACGGAGATGCGGACCGAGTCATTCTTTGTGACGAAAAAGGTCGACTGATCGATGGAGATGACATTATGGCAATTGCCGCACTGGAAATGCTGTCGGAGGGATCACTCGTGCAGAATACAATCGTATCGACTGTGATGAGTAATGCGGGTCTTGATGCAGCCATTAATGCCGCAGGCGGAAAAGTCATAAGAACTCCCGTGGGAGACAAACACGTGATCGATAAAATGCTCATAGAAGGTTATAACTTCGGCGGTGAACAAAGCGGTCATTTGATTTTTGGCGACCACGCCACTACGGGTGATGGGTTGGTCGCTGCCCTGCAAATCCTCCGCATCATGACTGAGAAACAAAAGCCCTTGAGCGAACTTGCCCAGTGTTGGACTCGGTTCCCGCAGAAACTCACCAATCTGCCTGTTACAGAGAAAAAACCGTTTGAAGAACTTGACGATGTACTTGATCTGGTGAATCAAGCCGAGACCGAACTCAGGCGTGAAGACGGTCGGGTATTACTTCGCTACTCCGGAACCGAACCCAAGATAAGATTACTCCTGGAAGGAAAAGATGCCGCAGTACTCGATCAATGGAGCGAGAAGATCATTGGTTCCATTTCCTCACAAATTGGTCAATAGTTTCAAGTATTCAGCTCAAAGCCTCCCTGTTCGCTAGTCGCCGATTGCGCACATAGTCCACCGGAAAAAAATTATCAGTGTGAAGGGTTTGTCTTCTCAGTTATTGCTCGTCGTAGCCTAAGTGCGGCCGCAACCATTTCTCCGCCTCTATTAAGGTAAACCCTTTTCGCTCAGCATAATCGCTCACTTGATCTTTTCCAATCATGCCGAGATTAAAGTATTTTGCGTCCGGATGATTCAAGTAATAGCCAGACACCGACGAGGGTGGGTTCATCGCGAAGCTCGTGGTAAGCGTTGCGCCGATCTTCGCCTCCGCATCGAGTAGCTTCCACAATGTTGCCTTCTCACTATGATCCGGACAAGAAGGATAGCCAGCAGCGGGACGGATGCCGCGATACTTTTCCTTGATCAAGAAATTAGCTTGTTCCTCATCAACGAATGCTCCCGATGTGAATCCTTCCTCTTTGCCAAAGCTGCATTGATCGCGCACCGTTTTATGAATATATTCCGCCGTTGCCTCGGCCAATCGATCGCCTAAGGCTTGCACTATGATGGCTGTGTAATCATCTCCACTATCACGAAAGGTTGCTGCGTAATCATCCACTTCTCTCCCAAGAGTCAACGCAAAGCCACCAAAGTAATCGATACGATCACTGTTTTTTGGCGCAATATTGTCCGCAAGACTACGGCATACCTGACCTTCGCGTTTAAGTCGTTGCTGGCGGAGAAAATGGAACCGTGCAATCGTATTGGATCGATTCTCGTCATCGTAAACCTCCACGGCTTCGCCCACCGTATTTGCCGGCCAGTAACCAGCAACTGCCCGAGAACGAAAGCGCTTGTTGTTAATGATGTCCTCCAGTAATTCTTGACCGTCGGCAAAAAGCTTTTTCGCCTCCTTGCCTTCTTCAGGTTTGTTGAAAATGGTCGGGTAAACACCGTGCAACTGCCACGCCCAGAAAAAAGGCGACCAATCGATGTAACTGGCGAGCATATCCAGCGGGATATCCTCATAATGCTGCAAACCCAGAATATCCGGCTTCCGAATGTCCGTTGTCTCCCAGTCGCAAACCGGGGAAGCCGCTCGAGCTTTGTCGATGGGAACCATGTCTTTTCGACCATCTTGACCAGACGCAAATTTCTCCCGCAAACGTTCGTGATCCGCTTCTAATTCTTGAATGAAATCATCTCGTCGATTCTCGCTGAGTAAATCATTGCACACGCCCACCACCAATGATGCATCGAGAACGTGGCACGTCACCCCTTCATAGGCTGGCGCAATCTTAATAGCTGTATGTGCTTTACTGGTCGTGGCACCTCCAATAAGCAGTGGCGTCTTGAGCCCTCGACGTTGCATCTCCTTAGCATTAAAAATCATTTCATCCAGAGAAGGTGTAATGAGTCCGCTCAAGCCAATGATATCTGCACCGTGCTCAGCAGCAGTTTTCAGGATAGCATCACAATCCACCATCACACCGAGATCAATCACCTTGTAACCATTGCAACCCAGCACCACGCCAACGATGTTTTTCCCGATGTCGTGCACATCCCCCTTCACCGTTCCGATCACGAAAGTGCCGGCCGATGCTTCATCTCCATGCCTTTTCTCCGCTTCCATGAACGGTTGAAGGTAGGCAACTGCCTTTTTCATGACACGCGCGCTTTTAACTACCTGCGGTAGAAACATTTTTCCGGATCCGAACAACACACCTACTTCCTTCATGCCGTCCATAAGCGGACCCTCGATAACCTCAAGTGGTCGATCGTATTGCTGGCGCGCCTCCTCGGTGTCATCCTCAATAAACTCGGTGATGCCGTTAACCAACGCATGACTCAATCGCGAGCCAACAGGTTCCTCACGCCATTTCTGATCTGCCTTTGCCCTCTCTTTTTTAATACCTTTGAATTGTTCTGCAAATTCGACCATCCGATCAGTCGCATCTGGGCGACGGTTGAAAAGTACGTCCTCCACATGCTCGAGTAAATTTGGCTCAATTTGCTCGTACACCTCTAGCATACCAGCGTTCACAATGCCCATATCGAGGCCGGCCTCCACGGCATGATACAAAAAGGCCGAGTGCATCGCCTCGCGCACAACGTTGTTGCCTCGGAAGGAAAAAGAAATATTACTCACTCCACCGCTTGTACGCGCGCCCGGGCAAGCCTCTTTCACTCGGCGCACACCCTCGATGAAATTTACCGCATAATCATTATGCTCATCCATGCCAGTTGCTACCGTGAGAATATTGAGATCAAAAATAATATCTTCCGGATGAAAATCAACCTTCTCTGTCAGCAACTTGTAAGCGCGTTTGGCAATGGCGACTTTGTCCTCCACAGTGGCTGCCTGGCCCTTCTCATCAAAGGCCATCACAACGGCTGACGCACCGTATTTACGACAAAGGTGCGCTTGTCTTAGGAACTCTTCCTCGCCGCCCTTGAGGCTGATGGAGTTCACGATGCCCTTACCCTGCAGGCATTTCAGTCCTGTTTCCAGCACGCTCCACTTGGAACTGTCGACCATTATCGGGACTCGAGATATATCCGGATCGGCAGCAAGTAGATTGAGGAAACGGTGCATGCAATCCTCCGAATCAAGCAAACCTTCATCGAAGCAGATATCAATGATGTTCGCCCCGTTTTCCACCTGTTGACGGGCGAGTGATAGTGCCGCCTCAAAATCATTTTCCTTGATGAGCTTCTTGAATTTCGGCGAACCCATCACATTAGTTCGCTCGCCCACCATCATCAATTGCCCCTTGCGATCGTCTACCTCCAGCGGCTCCAAACCACTCAAGTGCAAGGTAGCCTTACGAGATAGTGGCACGCGCGGCTTGCAATCCTGTAATGCTTCGATGATTACCTTGAGATGCTCAGGCGTGGTTCCACAACAACCACCGGCTACGTTGATGAGGCCTTGGTCAGCCATGTCACGTAGAGCTGCCGCTGTATCCTCCGGTCGCTCGTCATATCCCGTATTGCTCAACGGATTGGGCAAACCGGCATTGGGATAGCAATGCAAAAATGTGTCCGAACAACGCGAAAGTTCACGAATGTATGGCACCATTTCATTGGCTCCCAGCGCACAGTTGATGCCTACCGTTAAAGGTTTGGCGTGCGCAATGGAATGCCAGAATGCCTCTGTTGTCTGGCCGGAAAGTGTGCGCCCTGAGGCATCGGTGATTGTCACAGAAATCATCAACGGTAAACGCTCGCCCATATCCTCAAACACCTGCTCAATGGAAAATAAAGCAGCTTTGAGGTTGAGCGTGTCGAAGGTTGTTTCGGGCAATAGAATATCCACGCCCCCCTCGATGAGACCTTCGACCTGCTCACGATACACTCCGACAAGATCATCGAATGTTACTGCGCGAAAACCCGGATCATTCACATCCGGTGACATTGAAGCCGTCCGATTCGTCGGCCCGATCGCACCCGCCACATACCGCTTGTGTGCCGGATTCTTCGCCGTTGCAGCTTCCACTGCCTCGCGAGCCAGTTTGGCTGCCGCCACATTCAACTCCCGTGCAATGTCCTCAAGAGCGTAATCCGCCATGCCAATGCGTGTAGCACTGAAAGTGTTTGTCTCGATGATATCGCAGCCGGCTTCCAGAAAATCTGAATGTATACTCCGGATAATGTCGGGTCGGGTTAAAGTGAGGATATCATTGTTTCCCTTAATGTCTCCCTCGTGATCCAAAAACCGCTCCCCGCGAAAATCCGTCTCCTCAAGTCCGTGCTGCTGAACCATGGTTCCCATAGCCCCATCTAAAAAAAGGATGCGCTGTGCCAATTGCTCTCGCAATTCGTCCATAGGAATCGAGTTCTTCACGCTACCGCAACATGACAGGCACAATCCTTATAGTCAACATTATATATCAACATATTCGGATATATTGATATGTTAATGGATTGATATAATCAATACTTGCTGCGTTTTTTTTCAATTTCCGAAATATTTGAAAATGCACTACTCTTCGGGCGTGGAAGAATATCTCTGCTCATTGGTGTGCATCGGAGCTTTGCTCGTTGCACCGATAATCATTTTGTTTAATCGCCTGCAGAAGATCGAATCGGACCAGAATAAACAACAAAATGCGCAAGCAGAATTGGAAGATCGACTAGCCGTTTTAGAGTCCGGTGCAACATTTGAAAAACCAAAGGAGCCGGACCCGGAGGAAGTGGATTTACCACCGGTTTTGGAGCCGCAAAAACCTTCAGTAGGAGCTCCATCAGCCATGCAAAGCCCCAAGGAGCCGGAGACATCCATAACTGAGCCTTTTGTAGTTTCGGAAAAAGCATGGTCGCCTCCTCCGCTTCCAGAAAAAACCACCGAGCCGATTCCTGTGGATGAGCCACCCTCTCCAATACCTGCAACCGAAAAAGAGACGGTTGCCGGGCCTTCCGAAATCGTTACAGCCCAAAAGCAAGAGGAACCCCAATCTGCAACCCACCCCGAACCTGAATCGTTACCGGAGGAACCTAAAGAAAAGACCTCTTTTGAGCTTCAACTCGGAAAGGTTTGGTTTGTGCGTATTGGTGTAGTGATGGTACTCACTGGCCTCGTCTACCTTGCCCACATGGGCTACAAAGGCCTCTCGGTTGAAATTCGACCCTACCTTAATGCCTCCCTGCTCTACTTGGTCAGTTTTGGCATGATGAGTGCCGGACTCTTCCTTCATCGACGGTTTGAGTTCTTAAAGAATTATTCTGAAGTACTCACCGGTGGGGGTATGGCTGCAGTGTATTTTTCTACCTACGCACTGTTCTTTGTGGATGCTCCGGTATTGGGTCTGATTGAATCCCCGATCATAGCCGGTCAATTATTGGCCGCCTGGGCTATTTTTATTATATGGTTCGCTTCACGGGAAAAATCCGAAGTCATGGCGCTCTTCGCAGTGGCAGGCGCGTACTATGCCTCTTATGTGCCCCTGTTACATGAACCAAACCAAAGCGATGTCATATTCACCTTTGTCTCTAATGCTGCACTGGCTCTAACGACACTTTTCTTTCTTATCCGAAATCGCTGGGCCAAGCTATCGTTTTTGGCGCTATTCACTTCCTACGGAGGATTTGCCTATTGGCGCTTTCGCCATTCAGTGGGTGATTCAATGGACTTCTGGCAGGATGCCACCTTCCTTGGCATCTACTGGATCATTTTCACAGCGGCAGGATTCCTTTCACGCAACGATCAACTGGACGCCGCCAAACGTGCCACATTCGTGAACCTAAACAACGGTGCCTTCTTTGGACTCATGACCATTGTGATGCTGCAGGTACCCGCCTTGCGCAGCGATTACTGGCTGCTCCCTCTAATATTTAGCGGGATCACACTGGCCCTTTACTTCGCCGCAACAAGACTCCTACCTGAAGAAAAGTTGTTTGGAGAAATTATGCTGGGTAAATCCGCCCTTCTCGCAACCCTCGCGATTATGACCTACGAGGATGTAGGCCAATACCGTGCATTACTACTGGCTGCTGAAAGCGTAATGATTCTCTTCTTTGGACTGCGAACCAAAAACAGGCTCCTTCAATGGGCCTCAGTCATTATTGCCTGTGTCGGCGTGGTGTTTGTACTACAGGTGTTTGGAGAAACGGTGATAGGGGCTCATTGGCATTATGACGCACCCACATTGCGGTTGGGAATATTTTTTAGCCTACTGATGCTGGGAGCAGGAGTGATAGCTGAAAAATTCAAAGACGATCATAATGAAAATGATCCTTTGCAGGCATTACCCAACTTCTTCACGGTCGTCGGTTTTCTAACCGCATTGGGCGCATGTTTTGTCACCGCAGTTAGAGACCATACCGCCATTGCTGGACTGGCATTGACAAGTTTTGGTTTGGTAGCACTTGCGACCAGCAGGATAGTTAGGATCAACGCCATATTTGTTTTTGCCAAAGTCTACATGATTTCCGGATTTCTCCTTTGGCTCTTAGTTGCCTTCAATAAGAGTGCCACAATGGATTATTGGCACGCTCCTCTCATGCTCGTTTTCGCCATAATAGCCCAACAATTACACCAGAGATATGAGAATACGGACAACCCGCAGCCGGGGCTGTGGACTGAGTTCAATAACAACGTGGCTGAGATTATCTACACCGCTTTTATGGGTATAATTACGGTGGCATGGATGCTTCGCCTGCTCAATTTCGAGTTCTTAAATTTCCCACTAGCCCTGACCGGGGCGGGCATCGCCTCCACTGTCTACGCCTGGTCTTTGAAAAGCTCTCATTCATATATCCTCGGTCAAGTAATGCTGTTTTTCTCAGTCTGCCTGGTGAGCCTACAATTAATCATGCCCGTTAATAACCACACTTGGTACGTCTCACTCATCCCTGCTGCAGTTGCCCTTGGAATGAGTACGCTACTCCAACACAAACGCAGTATCCTGACTGATAGACTGTATACTCACGAGACTGATATCAACTTGAACAGTGGGGTCATGCAAGTCGCCGCCAATTTGTGTGGACTGGTCGTGGCACTGAAGTTTATCCCCGAAGAATATCAATTATGGATCCTCCCTCTTATCGGGGTTCTTCTAAGCGTAACATATCTACAGATCAATCTTGTGCCATCTATCATAGCTGCGCAGGCGTTCGTTATTGCCTCGGCTCTAATTGCGCCGCTCAAAATGTTTGTCCCTCAACCAGAGATGTGGTCTACACTTTTCCCGGTGGTGGTGATGCTCGGCATGAGCCATTTCCTGCTGGCTTCCAGCAAACTAATAAATGATGAAAACCACCCATTACGAAAACTGGGCAAAGGAGGAACTCAGCTCTACTTTTTCTATGGGTGGACATTATGCCTCGTTTGGGGCATTAAGTTCGTACCCAAGGATTTTCTTTTCCTCGTCTTTACCATAGTCGCAATTGCTCATGGTCTTGCCCATCAAAGACGCGAACGGAATGAACGGCTCATAGTGGCAGGTACATTTCTGCTAACGGGCTTTATTGGCTTCTGGGGGTACACATTTACTCATTGGACTGATCCCCGGCTAGCCGATGGCCTCGCCTTAATCATCCTACTAGGTGTTCACACTGCTTGGCGCAAAACGCTTGAGGACCATAAACAGCAACAAGAATTGAATGTAATTGTCATTATTCTAATCAATCTCAGCCTGTGGATCTGGACCTCAAGCATGGTGCCTGGAGATTGGGATATCATTGGTTGGGGAGCTCTCGCCTTTGTTTTAGTCGGCCTTGGCTTATGGTCCATGGAGCGTGTCCACCGGCTCTTTGGCCTGATAATTCTGTTGGCTTCCATCTCTAACCTAGTGTTCATTGCCTACAGCAGACTTGATGGAGCAAACCGTATCCTGACCTTTATGGGGATGGGGGTGATCCTGATTATCCTTGGAGGTCTGTACCACAAGTATCAGGAAAAGCTGAAGGAACTACTCTAGAAAAAGTTTAAGTCTTTTTAGTTTTCAGGATGGGCCGCAGCAAGGTTCGGTAGTTTTCACCAAGGATCAGTTTTTTACCACGGATAGATATGTTGGCACCGGTGACTTTTGAGAGTTCGGTGCCTAGCGAGCGCGAAGGAAGATGACTACCAAAAATAGTCCGCCGTGGTCCAAGTTCACGAACTGCCATTTCGATAAAGCCCGCGGTAGCGTCGAAACCGGAGGTTTCCACTAGGACATTGGGAGAGGTGCGAACAGCGCGAATTCCGCGCTGCCACTCTCCTCCCGTATGGGCACAAATGAACTGTTGTTCCGGAAAGCGTGCTGCAAGTTCGGCCAATTCGGCAGGAGTCGACTCACCGAGGCCCTGCTTGCCCCCGGTCTTGAACCAAGTATGTTGCATGATAGCACCTTTAAGTTCAGCAATGCGTTTTACAAGGGGTTCAAAATTACGATGCGTGCAGGTGAGTGCCCCCGGGCCTCCGCCGGGGAAGTAGACCCCCAGCATGGGGCCATCGCGAAGCCACCGGTTGAGCGCGTCAAGCGAGGCATGGACGTCGTTAGCGTTGAGTTGAATAAATCCTAGCAACATATTCGGCCAGCGTTTTAGCGGGCGCAGGATGAGGTCCGGATTGGTATGGGCGGCTTTCTCAAAAGTAGCGTCACTTGTGGTACCAATGCCGACATGAGCAAAGTAGCATAGTTTTTCAAAGTGCCCTTTGCGTATGGCGGGTAGCGAACGCTCGATGTCGGCAATGAGTCGGTCACCACCATTAGGACCGGGGTGCGAATGAGACGGGGTGAAATAGGAATCCCAAATTCGATAAGATTTCAGCTGACGAGGCGTGGGGAGGCCAAGTTGGAGGTCAGCAGGGTTCATTCCCTTAAAAAAGCTTGAGCGTTTCCGGCAAGGAGCACGCGAAGGTCTTTTTCATCAAGGATCGCGGATTCGTGAGTACGAATGAGCGCGGCCTCAGGAATGAGCAGTGGCGCGTGGGTGCCAAAGAGAACGCGGCCTGCGGGTATTTTGCCGAGAAGCGCGGGCACGCCGTCGGTGCCCTCCACGCGGGAAGTGTCGAGATACACGCGGGGGATTTTCGTCAGAGAGTCAATCTGAGCCGCTCTGGGGCGAAGGTTAAGCAGTTGCACCCGTGCACCGGGATGATCACTCATCAATTTGGGCA
>CAZHJW010000030.1:0-19149 GCA_964533265.1 uncultured Pedosphaera sp. | reverse complement strand
CCATTGGCTAAAATGGGAACGGTCCAACAACGTCCCCGGAGGATTTGGGCCTGGGTAGACGGCTTAAAGCCCCTGTGAGAGGCAGGGCCCATCACCAAATTACCTGTCTCACTCAAAACAAGGAGCCTATCCTGCACCGCCATGAGGGAGCCGCACCGGTAGCCGTCAACTCGCCACTGCACTTTCCCGTCAGCCAGCCTCATGCAAACGAGCTCTTTGGGGCCTGCCTGATGGGTGTTACCATCAAACCCATAGAGATATTCCCCCAATACCACGGAGTTATTCATATGGTTACTCAGGTTCTTGTTGGTATAAACCTGTTTGAGGGTACTTCCAGTGAATTCAAAAAGCGCGCACCCGCGCCGATACCCGGTCGAAATAAAGACCTTGTTGCCAATAACAATGGGCGTGGTTGAATTGGTTCGAAAAGAAGTCCGCCAATCCTGGAAAGCAATCGTTTTCCCTGTAGCCGCATCAAGAATCACCAACCCATCGGTTTTGAGGGTGGCTAGGTAAGTTCTTCCCTTGAATTGAAAAGATACGGGCGAACCATATGCCGGTTTATACACTTTACTGCGCCAAATTTCCTTCCCTGTGGTCTTATCGAGGGCACAGGAAAAGGTAGCCTCAACAATAATCCTATCGCCTAATATCAACGGGGAAGCGGCAAATCCCCACTCTGGGGGACGAGGCAGGTCGGCCTTGGCCATGAGGTCCGCTATCCAGTGCTTTTTACCGGTTGCCGTATCGTAACAAACCAAACGGCCTGATTTGCTGAGGCCGTAAACGCGTTTACCATCGACGGTCGGGGAAGCACACGGACCGCCTTCATGCAGATAATCCACTAGCGCAGCCGGGTAAGTATCTTTCCAGAGAATTTTCCCTGAACCCGAATCCATACAATAAAATGTCTCTTCATTTCCCCGTTTTTTCCCCGTGCTACCCAGTGCAAATAAGCGTCCTTTGGAAACCGACATGCTCGAAAACCCCACACCAATTTTTTTGCGCCATGCAATCTCACTAAAATTTGCTTTTGGTACTTTCTCCTGCGAAATTCCATTATGATTGGGCCCACGCCAATTTGGCCAATCATCGGCACTGGCAATAAAGCTGATGGTAAGGAACATACTGACAATGGTGCGCATGGAAAAAATATATCGGCCGGCTTTGTTAGCGAAAAGCCCATTTTTTATGTGGATAATGTGCGGATAAACCCAACCTCCTCGGCTTAGGCCCTCATAAACCCTTGTTATTCAGCGCTTTACAACAACAATGGCCTTAAAAGGACGTGGGAATAAAATCTGTGTAATAACTGAATATTATGTGGTTTTGTGCGTTTTAATAAAACCCTTCTGAAACAGAAATACTGCATTTTGTCTAAATTTGACCTAAATTTAATGTTTTCCGAGTTTTCTGCTTCAATAAGACTGTTTTCGTGGAATAAAATCTGGTAGGCTTCGGTCCCCGTTTTCATGAGTAGTGTCCCTTCCCATTTCATCAATAGAGAGCTCAGCTGGTTGGAATTTAACCAGCGAGTGATGGAGGAAGCCCTGGATTCCACCAACCCGCTGCTCGAACGTCTGAAATTCTTTTGTATCGCCAACTCAAATTTGGACGAGTTTTTTGAGGTGCGCATCGCCGGATTGAAGCAGCAAATTGAAAGTTCGGGCGTGAAACGCAGCCTGGACGGACGGACGGCCACCGAAACCTATCAAGCCGCCTCGTTGCGAATTCATCGAATGGTCGACGACCTCTTCCGATGCTGGCGCGAGGAGTTACAACCCCAATTATACGAAAATGGGTTTTGTTTCCACGAGTTGGATCATCTTTCAGACGATAACCGGATCTGGGTGGAGGAATTCTTTAACGAAAAGGTAAGGCCAGTTCTCACACCACTAGCTGTAGATCCCTCGAAGGCATTTCCTCTGATCCTCAACAAGTCATTGAATGTTATCGCACGTGTTGAACGCAAGAGTAAACGCGGGATTGAGCAACGTCTCTGCATCGTACAGGTGCCTCGCGTCATCCCGCGTCTGGTGCAGCTACCAGAGGGAGAATCAGCACACGAGTATGTATTCTTAGCTGACATCATTTCGTATTTTATCGAGTCCCTCTTCCCGGGCAACAAAGTAATGGGTGCCTGGCGTTTTCGGGTAACTCGCAACAGCGAGCTGTACGTGGATGAGGAAGATGCAGATAACATTCTCAAGGCGATTGAAAATGAACTGCGCAACCGGCGGAAGGGGCACGCTGTACGCCTTGAGATAGATCACGATGCACCCGAAGACTTGATCTGTGAACTGTTGGAGGCAATGGAACTATCTGAGGATGACCTTTACCGCATTGAGGGGCCGGTAAATCCCATACACTTGAACGGTCTCCTGGAGGGAGATCACTCCCCTGAATTGCGTGATGACCACTTTTTGCCACCTCCCTCGTCGGTTTTCAAGAATCAAAACGACATCTTTGAGGTAATCAAGAATCAGGATGTTCTCTTACATCATCCTTATGAGAGTTTCGAGTGCGTGGTCGATCTTTTGAACCAGGCCGCCGACGATCCCAAGGTGCTTGCAATTAAGCAAACGTTGTACCGTACCGGAAGCGATCCTCGAATCGCTAGCGCCTTAATGAAAGCCGCACAAAATGGCAAGGAGGTGGCAGTGATTGTGGAGCTCAAAGCCCGTTTCGACGAGGCCAGTAACATCCGCCGTGCCAGAGAGATGGAGGAAGCGGGCGTACATGTCAGTTACGGATTAAGGGGGTACAAAATTCATTCCAAGCTTTGTATGATTGTACGGCAAGAAGAGGGCCGACTCCGCCGATATCTTCATATAGCAACAGGGAACTACAATCCATCCACAGCGAAGTTGTATACGGATTTGGGAATGATGACCTGCCGTGATGACTATGGAAATGATGCAGCTGCTGTTTTCAATCTGTTAACCGGTTTCTGTGAATTCGAAGGGACCCATAAACTGATCGTGGCTCCATTTGAATTTCAATCGCATACCCTAGAGCTGATACAACGCGAGACCGAACACTTCCGCGAGGGCAAGCCTGCACGCATTACTGCTAAAATGAATTCGCTGGTGGACAAACCTGTAATTGAAGCTCTCTATGAAGCCAGCCAAGCTGGCGTGAAAATTGATCTTATTGTCCGCGGTATCTGTTGTCTTCGTCCCGGAGTGCCTGAATTTAGCAAGAACATTACTGTCCGTAGCATTGTTGATCGGTTTCTTGAGCATAGTAGAATTTATCAGTTTGAGAATGCAGGAAACCCTGAGGTTTTTGTGGGGAGTGGTGACTGGATGCATCGCAATTTTCAAAAACGGATTGAGGTTGCCTTTCCGGTGGAAGACATGTCCCTAAAAAACCGGATTCTAAATGAAATCTTGCCCATTCATCTGAGTGACAACGTGAAGGCACATTTACTGCAGTCTGATGGCTCCTACGTTCAGCTTGGTCCCGGAAAAAACGAATCGCCTTCACGTAGTCAAATTAGGTTTTTGGAGTTGGCCCAAGAGGGAAACAACAAGCATGCCCAACCGATAAAAGACTTCGAGCCCGCCCCATCTCCAGTGCAGGACCAAAGCGCTGCCTAACGTTTGCCTGCCCCCTCTTCCTCGCTCGCCAATATGGCCGCCCCATGAATGCCACCGTCATCGCCTAATTTACTGACTTCTATTTTAATTCCGTCCATCGTGCCGGGCAACACGTGAACCGCCGCTGTCTTACGGATGACCGGCAGCATGGCCTTATGCAACGCCTCGATGACCCCGCCATTAATCATCACGTATTCAGGACCGATCGCACTGATAATCGCAGCCACTCCAATACCTGTATCCTCTGCAGCCTGTTTGACAATGCGTTTGGCCAATGGGTCCCGCTCGGCCAGCGCAATTCGCAGATGTCGACTGCGAACTCCGGTAAGATGGGGGCCCAATTCTTCCTGAAGCATCGTCTCCTCCCCTTCGAGAACAGCTTTACGAAAAGACCGAACAATCCCGGTGCGACTGGCCAATGATTCCAAGCTGCCTCTAAAACTGTGCGCGGTCTTGAGGCCATTCTTATCTATGGTCATCTGACCGAACTCGCCAGCCGCAAAGTTGTGTCCACGAAACAGTTGGCCATTAATAATCAACCCTCCGCCAAACCCGGTCCCTAAAAATACACCCGCCATCGTGTCTGGCTTTCCTTTGAGTTCCACACGGTGGATGCCCAGAGTGAAAAGGTTGCAATCATTATCAACAAACACCGGCACGCGAAGGCGTCTTCTCAGTATGGTTTGAATAGGAACTTCATCCCAACGGAGATTATAGGCATTGTAGGCTCGGCCCTTGATCACCACACCTGGAACCCCTAATCCTATCGCGCGAATATCAGCCATATGTAAGCCCTGATCCTCTACCAATTCACGCGCAGCGCGAGCGATACGGTCTATGACTGCGTCGCCTCCGCGGGCGGCCTTCGTTTTGATCTTCCATTTGGCCAGAAGATTGATCGATCGATCGAACAAGCCAGCAAGAATCTTGGTGCCTCCTACATCAATCCCGAGATAGTAACGCCCTTTCCGTGGTCCGGCCATGTGAGGCGATGAAACGAATCCTCTGGAGCTGCGTCAACGGCCAGTTATCCGCAAAAAAAGGCGCACCGCGATTACGTGACGTCTCTCAAATCGGGAGGAGGATTATTATTGGTTGATGACCTTTTCAGTCTCGGGCTTCGGTGCTTCGAAGGTAGAGATTACGGCACCACTGGTCCCGTTCCATACACGGAGCACTGCGTCAGCTCCACCGGCCACAACTACTTTGCCATCAGAGGAAATCGAACTGGAATAGACGTAATCCGTTGATCCGGAAAAATCGCGGACATTCTTCGGGTTCCCCATCGGGATGCTAACACGGCGGACCCGATTATCACCTGCGGTAACCACAGCATTGTCCGTGTATCCCACGAAATTGATGGACGTCACTTCTTTGCTTCCAACCCCTGCCTTGCCTGCGCGCTCGCCGGTTAACACGTTCCAAACCTTGATCTCATTATCGGCCCCAACACTGGCGAGAATACGTCCGTTATACTGCCAGGCCACGCCAAGCACGTGATGCGTATGCCCCTCAAAGGAGTGGAGGACGCTACCGTCCTCTAAATTGGTAATCTTGGCAAACTTGTCTGCCGCTCCACTGGCAATCTGCGTTCCATCGGCATTAAATTGTAGTCCCATCACAGTGTCGCTGTGAACGTCCAATAAATTCTTTGCCAGCTTGCCATCTTCTACATTGAAGACATGCACTGTACCACTGCGGCTAGGCTCGCCGCTGCCAATGGCAATTTGTTTTCCATCACGACTGAAGCTTAATGCTGTAGCACGATCAACAATCGCGGAATCTAAGCCTCCAGTACCAAGGGTACGTTCCAGCTTCCATTCAGAAGCAAGGCTCCAGATAGAAGCTGTTTTGTCGGCACTACCGGAGATCAACTGGCCTTTAGCGGTAATAGTCAATGCATTCACCGCACCCTTGTGCCCGGCTATGCTTTCGGTTTCCTTGCCATCTGTTGCACTCCAAACATGGATGAGATTATCCGCTCCTCCAGTCAACACCTTGTTGCTGTCGGCCGAAAAAACGATCGATTGGAATGCCACATCACTTTTGACCAGAGCTTCCTTAGACGTCTTTGCGGAGACATCTGCGTCTCCTTGTTGCTTGTCTGCAGTCGCCTTTTTTCCTTCGGCCTCTTTTTTGGCTGCTTCAGCCTTCACCAATGCTTCCTTGGAAAGTTTTGCTTCATTCGCTGCCTGTTGGCGCGGTTCCTCCAGTTTCTTGTATTCTCCCTCTGCTGCGGCCACCTTTTTCACAGCATCGTCAAAAGTCTTCTTGGCCGCAGTCTGTAGTTTGTTCAGTTCATCTCGTTTCTTCTGTGACTCAGTAGCCACCTTTCGTTTTTCAGTTGATTCCTTGCTAGCCGCGTCGGCCACCGCCTTGGCCTTGTCTGCAATGGGCTTGGCGGCAGCTGCCGCCATGGCAGTCGTAGCAGCCGCTTGATTAGCTGTATCAAAGTTTTTTTGAGCAGCAGTCACGCGTGCCTTAGCAGCCATGACCGCTGCTTCAGCCGTCTTCTGTGCCGCCTGTGCTTGCTTCACCTTGTTGGCGGCAGCAGCGGCGGCAGTAGCCGCCGTTTTCTCCTTCGCTTGTGCCTGCGTTAATTCTGTCTTTGCCGTATTTGCAGCATTCCGTTTCTCTGTAGCAGCTTTAGCCGCAGCCTGTTTTTCTTCCGGTTTTTTATTGGAATCGCCCGCAATCTTCTTGGAATTCTCCTCTGCTGCTTTCGCAAGGCCATCTGCGGTATTAAATTTCTGCAAGGCGGCAGCCGTAGCCGCTTTGGCAATGTTCAACACTTTATCAGCGGCCCCCTTTGCGGTAGTAGCAGTCGTTACTGCAGTTTTCGCTGCCGTGGCTTTGGCTTCAGCCGGCTTCAATTGTGTTTGTGATAGATTATTAAAGTTTTTCTTCGCAGATTCTGCTGCAGTTTTTTTAATCTTGGCTGTCTTCTCCTTGTTGGTGAAATCTGTCGAGGGCGCTTTCGCTGCGTCGACCGCCTTCTTGGTGGCCGCTTCAGCTTCCTTGGCCACCTTGTCCTGTTCTTCAAAAATCTTTAGAATCTCTTCATAGTCCACTTTGAGTTTGTTATACTTTTCCTCTCCGCTTTTCCGGGCTGCTTCAGCCTCATCAAAAGTCTTTTTCTTTTCGGCAATAGGCATTCCTTCCGCTTTTTTGAGAGCCTCCGCTGCTTTCTTTACTCTATCATCCGCTTTTTTATGCTCATCAGTTTTGGTTTTGAGATTCGAAGTGTAATAAGTGACCTCTGCTTTTGCATAAGCTGCAAATCGATCTTTACCAGCCGAAGCTTCAGTCGCTTTGCGATTACCCTTTAATACAGCCACCAGCTTGCCGTCAGCGGCGTTGAAAAGACGCGCGTTTTTCCCTATTAATACGCACGCGAAGCGTTTCCCGTCCGGGCTCGCGGCCACTGTGCGGACCACGCCACCCGCCGCAATTTGGCGGACCATCTTAAACCCGTTCACATCCCAATGCCGAAGAGTGCTGTCGCCTGCTCCAGAGATTAACTGTGTCGGCACACTGGTCAAAGCCGCCAATGCGGTGACTGGCGCCGTATGACCCTTGAGTTCACCAACCATCTCAAGTTTGTCGGTGATGTTGTATATTGTAATTAGATTATTCTCTTGCGCAGCGGCCAGCTGTTTCCCCTTTGAAAGAAATGTCACGGCATTCACTTTCACCGGCTTCACATCCGGAGCTTTCTCTCCTTCCTTGACTATGACCGGTGGGGCCACAGCGATGGATTTACCATCTGCCACACTCCAAACGAGTAGTCCACCGTCTTCTGCTCCGGCAGCGACACGAGTGCCTTCAGTATGAAAGGTAACACTTGTCGCCGCGCCTTTGAGTCCTGACAGTGTCTTGGCCAAGGAGCCTTTAGTTAGATCATAAATCTTGATGGCGGTGCCTTCAGCAACGGCGAGCCATTTACCATCAGCGCTTGCAGCCTGAATACCCTTGTCAGTCCCAAGGCTCAATGACTTGGCCGCCTGAATGGGTGCGCGGCGCCAAAGCTTCACCTCGCGGTACCCGCCACTGGCGAGTAGATCGCCAGTCGGATTAAAGGCGAGAGAATGAACCAAGTCGCGGTGACTTGCTCCTTCCTTGTACTGCCCCCCTTTGAGTAGTGCTGGATCAGTAAGGCGAGTGACAAGTGATTTTTCAGGAACATGGTAGACAAAAATTTGGTTCGCTCGGCCCGCGACAGCATACTGACCATCTGGAGAAACGGACACCGAATAGATCGGGTTTAATCCCGGCGGCAACGGTTGCCACTGAATCTTTCGGGCAGATCTGATTTCGCCTTTTGCCCCCTGCTCAATCCACAGTTTTAGTAGAGCTAGCTGCTGAGGGTTGAGCGACTTAGCCGAAACCTTGTTTTCCTTTGGCGGCATTAAGGGATCCTCAAGATGTGCAGCACTTTGGAAAAGAAGACTCTCCATGGGTTTGCCTGGCACGACTATATCCGCGTCGGCAATATCCCTTGGCGTTTCGAGAATCACGTCTGCCTTGGACTTGGTCTGGTTATGACACGCCAAACAATTCGCACGTAAGACCGGAAGAACTTCATTCTGAAAATCAACAGGCGTCTTCCGAGCTAGGCTAGCAATCGGCAAGCCGGCTGACTGCGTTACCAAGGAGGAAGCAAAGAGAAATATGTTAAGGTAAGAAAATTTGTTCATTATCTTGAAATTACTGGGCTGCGGTTATCTTGATGGCAACCGGTTGTTTTACTGTGATGCTTTGTTTGTTGAGAGTCATCTTTGCACTTATTTCAAAGTTATAATCACCTGGCTTCACATTCTTGCTCGCCGTAAAGGTGAGCTTACCGCTAGCTTGATCCTTGGCAATTTTACCATTGGCTACACTTATCCCATTAGCCGACTTCGAGCTAATGGTGATCTCATCCTTAAACTCGTACTTTCGGGCAACATCCACAGTAATCTCGATTTTTTCACCAGCCTTGACGGTAGTCGCCTTCACCGGCTTTAGGTCAATGGGTGCTGAAGTGACCTTTACTCGGATCGGCGCGCTGAAGAAGGTAGCCGTAATATCAGCCGCTTTATTTCCGCCGGTGAGTTTCTTCACGAGATCATCAGCTGTTTTCTTTACTGCTGCAGCTTCATCACTTTTCTTCTTGGCGCCAGCTTTGGCCTCAGCGGAAGCGTCCTTCTTCTTGGTGGCAGCGTCGGAGGCGGTCTTGGTTTCCTTGGCGGTCTTGTCGGCCGCTGTCGCAGCGTCCTTCGCGACCTTAAGCTCGGCGTCACTTACGCGCTTATATTTACCCTTCACCTGTGAACGCAAATACAACGTGTAATCCCCAGCAGGCAACTTGTAGGTGGCGAGGTTAAGATCAATATTCCCTTCAGTCTTGTCCTTGGCGATCTTAACTGCCTTGAATTTTGCCACTGTGGGGTGACCGACTAGCACAACGTTCTTCTCCACACTCTTGAAACCTGGATCAAAACCGACATTGATCGGAATCTTGATATTTCCGAAAACGGAGTTCTCCCAAACTTTTTCCTCCTTGGCCTTCAGAGTGAGAGGAGCTTTCTCTCGATCGGTCACCGTTATCAGCATCCCTCCAGTGAGACGCGCCCGCACCTTGGATTTCTTTGACTGCGCATCGTAGGCGACTGCCGTTACATCAGCAGTCCTCGCCTGGTGCGTGATAGCTTTTCCATTGACTGTAGCCTTACCTGAGATGGTGATATTGCCAGACCACGCAGCCGCATCTTCCTTGGCTGCGAGCAACACTAAAGAAGAATTTTGCCCTGGATAAATCGTCCCCTTACTCGCGGTTATGTGTCCTGGCAATCCGCTCAAGGTAATTTCAATTGGCTCATTAAAGCCGTCGCGTTTAAAAGCCATAACCTTAACTGGCAACACTTGCCCGCGGCGCAGGAATGCAGTGGGGATGGGCAGGGCCTTGTTTGGCAATGCCGGTGGGCCCTCCACCATTGCGATTAAGCGAAAGTCCGGAGCTTCGTTGCGAATGGAAAGACGGTACAGACTATTGGCCGCTCCGCGGTTGTACATATCGTAAGTTACCAAACGATACGTGCCGTCCTCGGGCACCGCAAAACGGTATTCTGGATCCACCGAAGTGGTATTAAATATGGTGCCTCCGACATTTACTGGGCTTTCGGTAACTTCTTTGACAGTACTAACCTTTTCTTCGCCCTTATCATTTTTTGTAACACGCTCTACCCGGAAGAAGGGATTAGTCGGGGCCCCTAACCGATCACTCACAACCTCAACCCAATAAACATCCCCTTTTTTTGCATCAAATGTCACCCAGTCACGATCACGACGCGGGTAAAAAAGCCCGGCATAATCGCAAGGCACGGTAATCTTCTGAGCCTCGGTTGGCCTGTCGTTAGGTGCGGTGACCTCCCCAATTACTGGCGCGTCCGAAAAGAAAATCCTTACCGGATTAGAACTGCCCTTCGGGCTGGGTAAGCGGTATTCAATGCCATCAAACCCAGCCTGCCTTGGGCCGACAGGAGATGTACCACTTAAATTCATCCGAGCCTTTGCGTCGCCTGGAAGATTGATGGTCACCTCCTTTTTTTGCAAAGGTTTGCCTTCAAGCACCATGCCGCTATCCACACCGCCCGGCAGATTACGGCCATACAAGGTAAACCTACCTGCTTTACCTGGCTGTCCAGCCGGAGGAACCACAAAGTCGATGTGCGGACGCTCTGCTATCGAAAGGCGGTACACATGCTCAGCCCCTCCTCCATACACAAAATCGTGCAGACCCACGTAGTAATCTCCATCAGCCACCGGAGTAAAATCGATCGGCTGGCCGGTTCGGCTGCGTTCCAGTTCCAAATCGTTCGCATTTTTCACGACCAGAACGGGTGTAAGTTTTGAATCGAGTTCATGAGCCAAGCAACTAACAATGATGCGTTGCCCCTTTTTGAGTGCCACTTTGTAGTAAGCATAATTGCGAGTGGGTGCCTGCCCGTTAACCACCGCGCCCAATGCCACCTCCACAGCCTTATCCATTGCCGTCCCCCCGTTAGAGGTGATCTCGGGCAGATCTCCCACAGCAAAGGACCGTACATTGGTTGCTCCATATTTGCCTCCGCTCACGCGGACATCATGGAACCCGACGGGTACATTTTTTGCGATGGTAACTGCATACTGGTTGGTAACCTCTTTCCCGTTGGCATCCTGTTTCGGTTTGGCGCTGATGCCTGCATGCGAAAAGGTGAGTTTATTTGCGTCATCTAAATCGCTGCCCGCAATGGTAACATCCAGTGTGACGCCCTGTTGGCCGCCCGCTGGGAAGATGCTACTGAGGCGTGCGCTCGGCAACTGCTGGGCCGCAGTATCCAATCCACTCCACATGAGCAGCATTATAAGAGTAAATCCTTTTAAGGGGTGGGGGTGGGTTTTCATTCGGTCTATTAGAATATTGGGGTCAGGAGATTTCGTTGTTTATTTTATCGCGTAAACTAAAAAAGTTCTTCAATTGGATCGCCGTAGGGCAGCACCGGGTGCGGCCGCCCTGCAAAATCAGTGTACTGGACCTTGGTATCCACTCCTAAATGACGGTACATAGTAGCAAGCACATCCTGCGGGCGAAGCGGGCGATCCTTAGGCAAGGCCCCCTTGCTGTCCGACGACCCCACGACCGCTCCGCCCTGAATACCACCCCCAGAGAGAGCTGCGCTGAAAACTCCAGGATAATGATCACGGCCGCCAGTCTTGTTAACTTTAGGTGAGCGACCAAATTCACCCCAGGCAATAACCATCACCTGATCCATTAGTCCGCGCTGCTCGAGATCCTCGAGCAGTGCCGTGTAGGCCTGATCCCAGCGCGGCAGAAATCCGTCCCTCATGGTTTCGTAACCCTTCACATGCGTATCCCACCAACGCAAATCAACGGTAACCAACCGCACTCCTGCTTCCACCAACCGGCGGGCAAGTAAGATACGCTGGCTCCACGAGGGCACTCCACAACGATCAGGTGTGGGCGCGTCATATTGCGGGGTAAATCCATAACGTTCGCGTAGTTTAATGGGTTCAGCATCCAGATTGAACGCATCTCGGGCCTTCGGGCTGGTGACAATATCCAATGCATGTTGTTGGAATTTGTCCATTGCCTCGGCATTACCGCTGTTATCGATATCGCGTCGAATCTTGTCAAAGCCATCTAGTAGCCCGCGACGGGACCCAAGCCGATTGAAATCCAACCCATCAGCCAATTCAAAATTGGGCACTTCAAACTTACCTCCATTCTGTGGCCAAGTGCTTTTATCCGCCGGATCTGACTGCGTATAAAAAGGTGAATATTTTTTGCCGAGATACGCACTCTCCACCCCGGGCAAATGGCGCGGGACCATCACATAAGGTGGTAACTCAGGGTTTAGATGCCCCAGTTGTTTTGCCACGATGGAGCCGCAGCTCGGGTAGGCATTTTCGTTCGCGTTGCGCCCAGGAGGATATCCCGTGAAGAGAATTTGATCACCCGCCGAATGCCCAGCATTGGTATGGTGCAGGCTGCGCAGAATGGCAAACTTGTTGGTCATCTTCGCGCACTTTGGCAGTAGATCACAAATCTGTGTTCCCGGAACTTTGGTGCTCATAGCGCCAAAGGCACCGCGATATTCCCCCGGTGCGGCAGGTTTTGGATCCCACGTTTCGTGCTGACTGGCACCGCCACGTTTCCACAAAATAATAACCGATTTTCCCTTGGAGGGGGCTTTTGAATTCTTAGCCGATGCCTCAAAACGCATGAGGTTGGCGAGAGACAGACCTCCTAAGCCAAGCGCCCCTACCTTCACAAAACCGCGCCGGCCCAATGCCAAATTGCGACGGAATTCGGGGCAACCGACCCGGTCGGCTCCATTGTGTGAAGGCTCGGGCACGCCAGAATCCTCTGGTTAATGATTGAAGAGGAACTCTTTCGTATTAAAGAGTGCCCAAATAATATCCTCGTAAGATTCCTTGGCAGCTACCGGCTTCTTGTTGCCCTTGTCATCCTTGGTCTCTCGTTCGAGATGCTGCCGAGCCAGAAGTACTTCACTTCCACTCGGCTCACGCGAGAAGGCTAGCAGGAAGAGTTCCCGAATCTTTGCCTCGGTCTCTCTTTCATCCTTGGTATTTCCTAGCTTTGCAGCTCGACCGCTACCACTGGAAAGTTTACTTTGGATATCCTTGGAATTGAGCAGGTGCAAGCTCTGCGCCAAACTCGCGTCACTGGAACGTTCACATTCACAGGAACTGGAACTATCCGGACGTCCAAACACCGTGAGGAAGTAAGACTGACTATTGAAGCTGTTATCGGGCAACTGCACAGCGCGTGTCCCCACGGGCAGGCCACTGAAACTTGCCTGTGAATCGGTCATCTGGTTGATTGCGTCGTATAGCACTTCAGCGTTCAAGCGCTTGGGATAGTAGCGGCTGAAATAGGTCTTATCCTTCGCGTTAAACTCATTAGGAATTGAGCTGAGCTGGTAGGTTTGCGATTGGCAAATGGTGCGAATCAAATCCTTCATGTCGAAACTACTCTTAATGAAGTGCTGAGCCAAACCGTCAAGCAGCTCGGGGTTCACCGGCGGATTCGTCTCGCGCATATCATCCTCCGGTTCCACGAGGCCGCGGCTGAAGAAATGTTTCCAGTACCGGTTCACCAGTGTATGGGCGAAGAATTTGTTGCTCGGCTGTGAGAGCCAATCCACAAGTGCGTGGCGGGGGTCATCGTCAGCCGTAAGATCCAGCGGCTCATCTCCGAGGCCCGTGGCTTTTACCGTCCCACCGTCCTTCTTGTTTGCTGTCTGCGCAACTTTGCGGGTGTGGTAGATGATTTCTTCACCGGGGTTTCGGCCAGGCTTGCGGCCGACCGTGGAGAAGAAGGCCGAAAAGGAATAGTAATCTTTCTGGCTCCATTTCTCAAAGGGATGATGGTGACACTGGGCACATTGCATGCGCGTTCCGAGGAAAAGCTGCGCGGTGTCCTCCATTTGTGTCTGCATGGTCTTTACTTCTCGGTACCACGTGGCAGCGGGGTTGCGGTCCATGTCGCCTGAAGCCGCCAACACTGAACGCGAGAACTCGTCGTAACGCATGTTCTTGTGCAGCGAATCTCGAATCCAGCCGTGGAAGGCAAAGTTTCCCCGCATGGCCGAAGCGTTGGACCGCTTGTTGCGGAGTAACGCACTCCATTTGTTCGCAAAGTAATCTGCGTAATCTGTGCTGGCGAGTAGTCGATCAATGAGCTTGTCGCGTTTCTTGGGATCGGTGCTGTTGAGGAAAGCCTCAGCTTCCGTTGCGGTTGGCAAGCGGCCGGCGATATCGATGGAAACACGGCGGCTGAAGGTGGCATCATCACACACGACCGAGGGAGGCATGCCCACACGCCTGAGTTTAGCGAATACCAGTTCATCTATGAAGTTACGTGCTTGTGGCGTCTTTTCCACAGGCATCCCAAGCGGTACGCTGGCCTGATACACGCCCACCGAGCCCTGATAGCGGATCATCACAGATACATCCCCAGGTTGCTCAAAGAATTTCACATGGCCAGTGTCATCCACCTCGGCAATCTCCTTGTCGTTCGCCTCGTAAGTGGCAATGTGGGTGGCGTCCTCGGTGTGTCCATCACTGTAAATCGCGGTCACACTGATTTGCTGTTCTGCATTCGCACTGACTAGGCGGGTCTTGGGATATACCTCCACAGCCACTACGGTCGGATCGGTTTCCGCTCCACGGGGCATGCCCATTGAAATCCAGCGGGCAATCAGTTTGAAGTCATGGCTCTTTGGATCAAATCTTGCCCCCCCGCCGTGAGGAAGGATGGCTGCGCCCTTCAAAAGCAGGAGACTGTTCTCAGGTGCCGCCGGACTTAAACGCCGTCCGCGGCCTTCTTTCACGAGATGCTCGTAATCTTCCTGCGGCTCAAAACCCAACAGTGAAAGGCGGAATCCGTTCTGGCCTCCGCTCTTGCCGTGGCACCCACCGCTATTACAGCCGGCCTTGGTGAACAGCGGGGCGATTTCATTGGCGAAATTGATTGGTTGCTCCACTCCATATTCAGTGACTTCAACCTTCACCTCGCTCTTCACCCCTTCAATAAGCGCGGTGATCGTTGCTTCGCCGTCACCCAAGGGGCTCACCAAACCTGTCGGTGAAACCGTCACCACATTGGCAGGATTAGTGCTGTACTTGACCGTGCGCGTCACGTCCACATCGCTTCCGGCATCCTGGGCGGTAGCCACCAACTGCTGGCGCGCATGTTTGCCCTTCAATTGAAACGCCTTTGTGCCTCCACTGGACTGGGCTGCTAGCTCCAGCGCATTCGGCTTGGCTATAGCCGTGCTGATGCAGGCCAATAACGCTGTTGTCAGAATCCATTTTTTCATAATCTTTTCTAGGGTGGTTAGGGTTATTAAATCAGTTCGGCCATGGGCTTCCAGTCATCCACCAGATACTGAGGCCTACCGGTGAGATCGGTCAAGGTGGTAGAGTTCGGGTTGATACCCATGTGCTGGTACATGGTCGCGTGCACTTCGCCCATGTGCACCGGGCGCTGCGCTGGTTCGGCCGCGTGTTTGTCACTGGCTCCAATCATTTGTCCATGACGCATATTGCCCCCAGACACAAAGGCGCAGCTCACATTCGGCCAGTGATCGCGACCTCCCTTAGCGTTGATTTTTGGAGTACGTCCGAATTCGCCCCAGGCAACCACGGCCACATCCTTTTCCATGCCGCGATCGTGCAAATCCTGAATCAGCGCCGCAAGTCCCTGATCAAAGATAGGGGCGTGTCCGTTGACCCCGCTCTTGTTATCATAAATCTTATCGTGGAAATCCCAACGGCCGAAGTTTAACGTCACCACTCGTGCTCCCGCTTCTACCAGTCGACGAGCCAAAAGGAAGTGAGTGTTGTTACGCGGCGCCCCATCGCCAAAATTCTTCGCATCTCCCTTGCCATACCGTTCAAGAATCTTTGAATCTTCCTTCTCCACGTTCATTGCATCGGCCATCTTGCTGCTGGTGAGTACCCCCAGTGCCTGTTGTGTGAAGGCATCCATGCCTGCCAGATAACCGCTGTTATCCACGTCGCGCCGGAAATTATCAAAGCCTTTCATCAATGACGTGCGACTGCCGAAGCGGTACTTCGACACATCGTTCAACGTGAGATCTCCTTTACTGTGGTTGGTCGGCTTAAAGGGCCCGTGACCAATGCCAAGGAAGCCCGGCTTGCCCGAAGCTCCGTATGGCGGATGCCCCGCTTTGGGAGCAAGACCGATGAAAGGGGGAATTCCGGCTTTGGCAGTCCCCTGCAATTTTGAGATGGCAGCACCTATGCTTGGCCAGCCGCCTGCAGCCTGTCCGTTGGTATTGAACGTGGACCCTTTTCGGCCGCTGTAGCACATGAAGGAGTCGTGCGAACCGCCCGGAGCTCCAATGATCGAGCGGATACCAGACCACTTGTCCATGATCTTCGCCAAATTCGGCAACAGTTCACTAATCTGAATGCCCGGCACGTTGGTGGGAATAGGATTAAGAGCGCCTCGATACTCCTTGGGCGCATCGGGCTTAAGATCAATGAGATCCTGATGAGGAGGGGCGCCAGCCATGTAAATCATGATGAGCGCCTTGTGATTGCTCCCTAACCCGGCAGCCTGTTCGGCGGCCAAAAGTTGCGGCAACGTCAAACTTCCAAGCGCCCCCACGCTCAGGAAATCACGCCGGCTGAAGCCATCACACATTGCTGCGTGTCGTTGTCCGCCTATCTTAAACATTCTCTCTTTTTTAGCGGCACTGGCCGGCGGGAATTTTCACCCCGTCGGCCGCGCCAGTTTTTCTGTTTCTCTGTTCGTTAAATCAGTTCTTTAATGGGGCCGCGACCCGCATCGGTCAAGTATTGAGGCCTACCATTCAAGTCGCTTAATTGGGCCTTCACAACGTCAATACCAACATTGTGATATAGAGTCGCGAGGACTTCCTGAATATGCACTGGCCTTTCGGCGGCCTCTCCGCCGGTACGGTCGGTTTGACCTATGATCTGACCTGTATTCATGCCTCCTCCAGCCAAAAATGTCCCCATGACGCGCGACCAGTGATCACGGCCAGCGTTCTTGTTGACGCGCGGGGTACGTCCAAATTCACCCCACATCACAATACTCGTATCAGCCAATTGCCCTGTCTCGGCCAAGTCACTAATCAGTGCGCTCAAGCCAATGTCCAACGCCGGTAATTGTTTGCGAAGGGTAACAAAATTCTTGCTGTGAGAATCCCACCCGCCCCAACTCAGCGTAACAACCCGCGCTCCCGCTTCGACGACACGCCGAGCCGTGCAGAAACTCTTCACATCCCGATAACCCTTGGGCACTTCGTACTTGGCCAACCGCTTGGGGTCCTCCTGCTTGAGGTCCAATGCATTGAGCAGACGATTACCTGTAATGACACCGAACGCCTGTTCGTTGAACTTGTCCAGACCCGACATTTGCTTTTTGTTATCCACTTCACGTCGGAACTGGTCGAAACTACTCAAGAGTGAACGTCGGTCATCCAGCCGATCAGTGGTTACCCCATTGAGCGTAAGATCCTGCTTTCCTTTGCCGCTGGGGGAAAAGGCCTTGTAAGGAGTGCCGAGAAATCCGGGGCCCGGGTCGCGGTTACTCATGGCAATGTTCGGTGGCGTGCCATTGGGGCCTTCCCCTTCGAACTTGCCAATCACAGAGCCAATACTCGGCCAACCGCCACTGGGCTGCGGGCTCCGGCGCTGACGGCCAGTCATGCAGTGGAAGGCATTATGATCATTGGCTTGGCCAATGGTAGACCGTATGGCCGCACACTTATCCCACATCTTGGCGAGCTTCGGAAAATGCTCGCAGATACGCACGCCGGGCACGTTGGTGTTTACAGCATTAAACTCTCCGCGATATTCAAGAGGGGCGTCTTCCTTGATATCCCACATGTCCTGATGGCTCGGCCCGCCGGGCAGGAAAATCATGATCACACTCTTCTGTCGCTGGGCACTTGGGCCGGCTTTCTCCTCTGCTCGCAGAAGCTGAGGCAATGCCATTCCCCCCATGGCGAGTGATCCAATCTGCAGGAAGTTGCGGCGGCTAAAGCCATCGCAGTGGGCTCCGGTTTGGTCAGCGTTAATTCTCAGCATAACTTTGTCCTCTTTAAATTAGATGAGCTCCTTGATCGGCTTGCCGTTCTCCACCATATAGGTTGGCCGGCCCTGTGGGCTTGTGAACTGCAATTTATGGCCAAGGCCGAACATGTGCAGGATGGTGGCCATCACGTCCTGTGGGTGAATCGGGTTTGCCGCAGGTACTTCAATCTTGCGGGAACTTTCCCCGATCACTTGCCCCATTCGCAATCCACCCCCAGCCATAGCGAGCGTGCAAAGACGGCCCCAGTGATCGCGTCCGCCCTTGCTATTGATGCGTGGAGTGCGCCCAAATTCACCGGTAACCACAACCAGCGTATCTTCCAGTTGCCCAGTCTCCGTTAAATCGTTAATGAGAGCTGATACGCCCTGATCCATCTGCCGTGCGCGGCTCTTAAGCCCTTTGGCAATCCCGCCATGCATATCCCAACCGCCGTAGTTGATGTTCACAAACCCACAACCGGCAGCCGTGAGGCGTTTAGCTAAAAGTAATTGTTCACCCAGCCCTTTGCCGTATTTGGCCCGCAGCTTGGGGTCTTCCTTTTTGATATCAAACGCGTCCTTGGAGCTTCCCAAGACCAGATCAAAAGCCTGCTGCTCGAATCCATCGATTCCCTCCATCTGCCCGGAGCGATCAACTTTTCGGTTAATGTGGTCCAAATCTTTTAGCAACGTACGACGGCCTCCAAAGCGCGTTCCGTCAACTGAGAGGTCCATATTCTTGCGCGCTTGCCCACTGGGACTCAATGCCTGGTAGCGCGCACCAAGCCAGCCGGGGCCGTCATTTCTGATATTGCCAATCTTAACGTAGGTGGGCATTCCCGTCTTTGGATCGGTCGTCCCCTTGGCCCTGGCAATAATGGAGCCCACTGAAGGCTTCATGTTGGTGCGATCATTGTAGCCGGTCATCACCCAAGTAGTGCCAGTGCCGTGGCTGCTACTCCCATGGGCAAATGACCTAACCAGCGCCATGCGATCCACGCATTTGGCAATCTCCGGAAATGTTCCCCCCACAGTCACCCCTGCAATGGGTGTTTTGCATTCGTCGGTTATGCTGCGGTACTCAACGGGCGCAGTCATCTTGGGATCAAACGTTTCGACATGTGTTGGGCCACCAGAAAGCCAAATCCAGATTACTGATTTATTTTTTATCTGCACGCCGGCTTGCGCCGCCTGTTCCTTGGCCTGCAAAAGATTCGGCAAGGTTAACCCAGCTGCTCCGAGCGAACCTACCTGAAGAAAGTTCCGACGGCTTAGCCCGTCGCAATCGCGGCCGTTTGTATTTCCAAATATTTTAAGCATGTCAGTTTCCTCTTAAGTTAACTGATTAGTTCCTTCAGCGGCTTTCGGCCGTGATCCACGAGATAACGTGGGCGCCCCTGCAAATCCGGTA
>CAZHJW010000029.1:0-19209 GCA_964533265.1 uncultured Pedosphaera sp. | reverse complement strand
TCGCTCAGGGTTAAGGGGCGCCCGTCCGGTTGCCCGGACGGGCGAGGGGACCCTGGCTGCGGGTAGAGGCACGAGGAATGCGGAGGCGTGCAGTTTTTAGATAACCCAACCATAACTGCGGGATTCCTCATGCGAATGTAGCCTTCCTGGTAAATTGATGGACGCTCAGCACCAGGGGAAAGTCTGCTGCTCGGGCTGAGGTGGCCAGAGCTCGCAAGGCGGATCTTCGGCCTCCAGGCGGGCTCGAATGTGGCGGAACCACAGGTGGCCAAGTGATTGATTGCGGTTTTGGGACACGCGATGTGCCAAAGAGGCCTGCATGTCCAGTTTCAGTTTCAGTTTGCTTTGTATCATTGGATACCCCCATGTCATTTATAGGTACCCTTCACAGACAGCGATTCTAACATTTATTGGTAATTTATTTTCAAAAAATTACCCTAGCGTGAATAACCTTCCCTTTGTGAATAAGGGACAGTATTTTAATTTTTTACCAAGGAGGTGAAAAAAGTCCACTGTGGGCAAGTTGTGAGTCTAACGAGAATTGCAGCGATAATCTAAGCAGTTGGTAGAATATTTTGGGTAAACCCTTTCACATTCCCGATTACGAATTGGTCATCGAAGTTGCCCGTGGGAGTTACGGACAGGTTTGGTTGGCACGGAGTGTCTCGGGGGCATGGCGAGCGATTAAAATTGTACAAAAGGCTCTCTTTGATGACGCACGTCCTTATCAGCGTGAGTTTAACGGAATTCGACAATACGAATCTGTTTCGCGAGGTCACCAAGGGCTTATTGATGTATTACATGTAGGTTGTAATGAGGAAGAAGGATACTTTTATTACGTTATGGAGCTGGCGGATGATCAAGTGGTGGGTCAATCAATTGGTTCAGCGGATTATTCTCCTCGCACGTTGCAGTCAGACCTAAACTCTCGAGGTTCCTTGCCTGCTGATGAATGCGCCTATATCGGGGCCCAACTTGCCGACGCATTACATTATCTGCACGAGAAAGGCTTGGTTCATCGAGACATCAAGCCATCCAATATTGTATATGTAAACGGTTGTCTCAAATTGGCAGACATGGGATTGATTTCCGGTGCAGGTTTCACCTCTTCGACGGTAGGCACGCTGGGTTTTCTTCCGGAAGAGGGATCAGGTGATTGGCGGGGAGATCTCTACGCACTAGGCAAGGTTCTTTATGAGGCAAGTACAGGTATGGATCGAAATGCATTCCCTGATTTGCCCTCGCATGCGCGAATCAATCCTGCTGCTGGGGCATTCATGAAATTAAATCAAGTTTACCTTCGGGCATGTTCCTTGAATGAACGGGATGGCTTTTCAGGGGCAGCGCAATTGGCGACTGCCCTGAAGCAAATCAATGCTCCCTCCGTTTTTTCCGGTCCTTTTAGTTGGCGGGAAAAAAGGTTATTGGCGATGGTTGCGACTTTGGTCTTCCTGCTTTTGGCGTCTGATGCTGTGCTGATATATTTGGGAATGCGGTCAGAGAAATCAGAACCTGTCTTGCACGTCTCTGAGGAAGATAATTCTATAAAAGGAAAATACGATGTGAAAAAAGAATCAGAATCACGTTAGATTGGGAAATACGAGACGGTATCTACATTGGGGGGCAGAGGTCCCTGATATAAATAGTTTGAAAGGAGTGATCATGGGGAGTTTTAAGGATGTCCGAGGGAGAAACAGCTTCCTGGGAATTGTGTTTTTTGTTGTATTAGCCAGTTGGTTTGGGAGCCGTTTGGGAGGGCAGGAGGTGGGTCAGTCTGGGAGATTCGCACCAGAAACTCAGGGCAAAAGGCAGGTTGTTAATATTACCCAACCGAGCAAAGAATATGGACTGGAGCTGGTGGGACAACATCAGCCTCGGCTATCTAATTCCTATCGGTTTAATTCTATTTTCACTTTCAATAAGGAGGTGTCTGCCGATGTGGCTGGACCATACTTCGAATTTCGATCGAAGCAAGGGGTGCGGGTGAAAGCGAAAGTAGGAACGGTTTCTGGAAACGCTGAAAAACTTAAAGTATCTCCGCTCCAGTTGTTGGAAGGCGACATGGATTGGGAGTTGGTCTTGTCGAAAGGACTACCCTCGGCTGATGGCGCGGTCCAGTTTGGTGAAGGAAAAACCTGGGAACTCGGCCGACGGGATTTAGTAAATATTTCTAGCGTGCATGCTGAAAACCGATTGAACCGGAGTCGGGCAATCCATATAGAGTTATCACATTCTCTGCAGCGGGGCCTTGAGGGGCACGATATCTCGCGTTGGGTGATGATAGAACAAAAATCCGGGAATGATTATGTGCCGGTGAAGTTTGATTACGACAGCCAGATCCATTGGCGTAGAATTACGTTGTCCGGACCTTTTTCGTTGAACTTACCCTATCGAGTCCGAATCAAGGCGGGTTTGCCTTCACGTTTAGGATTGAAATTGAGTGAGCTATGGGAACGAACGGTTCGGTTTGAACCTCTTCCAGGGCGAGTGTATTTGGCGGATACAGCTACCTCTCAGGCGGAATATGGCAATCGTTCATTTGAGTTTGTATCAGTGAACACCCAATCGGTTCGGCTAAGGGTAAAACGTGTGGATCCGGCTCAAGGTTTTCGGGTTATCCAGTCCTATTATCGGAAATATCTCGGTCGCGGCGATTTTCGCTGGAGTGGTTACCGGTGGAAGAAGCAAGTCAGCCAATCCCTCAGTTATGATTTGGTCCCGGGGCAGGAGGTGCTTTCAAAGGTGTATTCAGTAAAAGGGAAGACAGATGAGGCTGTAAAACGTGAATTTCAATGGGACGATATTTTATCAGATGCAAGTCCCGGGACGCTGTTTGTGAACATCGAATCGATGGGTGTCGACCATTCGGCGACTGCAGTCCAGTCCTTAATCCAGTTAACCGATATTGGTGTGTTTTGGAAGGAATCTGGAAGTTCGAAGTTTTTCCACACTTTCTCGTTGCAAACTGGAAAACCAATTGGCGGTGCGCAGCTGAAAATTATTACAGAAACTGGACAGCAGTTGGCTCATGAAAAATTAGATCCAGCAGGGAATTTGTCATTGAAGACACCCACTTCCCGCGAGACAGCTTGGATGGAAGTGTCAGCTGGAAACGATCGGCATATACTACAACTGGGGACAGGCTTTGCCATGATGCCGTTGTGGGGTTATGACATCAATCATTGGTCTAATTGGCGTGAGGAGGAAAAACTGCATCTGTTTACTGACCGGTTAGTGTATCAACCTGGCGAAACCGTGTTCCTCAAAGGCCATGCGCGCGTGTGGGAAGACGGAGGGTTGAAGGTGCCAAAAGTACAGAAATATGAAGTGCGGGTAACAGGTCCGCGTCGCCGTGTGTATCATCGGCAGTCGATTGAGCTCAATGAGAGTGGTTCATTGGATCTTGCCCTTGATCTTCCTGTGGAAGTACACGGAGGATTTGAAATTCAGGTTGGCTCAGAGCGTGTTTATATCGACGCATTGGAATACGAGCCAGCGACCTTTAATGTGAAGCTTGATGGGGTTCGTGAATTCGGTGCTCAACAAGCAGTCGAGGTGCCGGTCCGCGCCGGGTACTATTTCGGGAAACCTTTAACTGCGGCAAATCTGAAATGGAGTTTTATTGCCCGTTACGGGCATCGCTGGAGCGGCGGGTGGCAAGGTTATCATTTTGGAAACGAGGATAATGAAAGGCAGTTGAGCCTCTCTGGTGAGGCAAAATTGGACATGGATGGAAGGGCCTGGATCCTGCCAGAGTTGCCTCCCTCGGACGACAAGGCTGCCCCCTTATACGGTGATATATACGTGCGGGTTACTGACATTAACGGTCAGAGCTTTTCTGAACGGGCTTCGATCGTTCGACATAGCTCAGATTTCTATATTGGGGTGAGTGAGTTTCCGGCTGTTCAGCGCATCGGGAAACCGTTGTCATTTAATCTGGTGGCAGTTCGTCCAGATGGGGCCTTGTATCGTTCAGGCGTCCCGGTAGAGGTGGAATTGAGCCGGGTCGAATGGCGAAGCGTGAAGATTAAAGGAGCAGGGGGCGGGGTGCGGTATCAAAATGAAAGACGTTTAATTCCTTTTAAAAAGATCGGACTGATAACAGGCACACGCGAAACGGACCCCGTGTTGACTGACTTAGAACCAAAAGACGCTGGACAGTACCAATTGTCTTTCCGATCTGTGGATTCCGCTGGTCGCACCGTTTTGACTCAAGTGCCACTCTATGTCAGTGGAAAGCAATCTTTGGCGTGGGATTACCAAACAGAATTCAAGGTGGATCTCGTTACTGACAGGACGAGGTATGAAGTGGGGGAAACGGCTCAAATTTTGCTAAAAGCACCGTTCAGTGGTCGGGCACTGGTGACAGTAGAGCGCGATCGAGTGTTACGCTCTTTTCAAGTGGATGTTTCAGGCAATGCGCCACGTATTGAGGTGCCCTTGGAGGAAGGGGACGTGCCGAATGTTTATGTTTCGGTATTACTATTGCGCGGTGCGGCAGATAGCGTACGCAAGATTCCCACGGCCGAATATCGTCTGGGTTATTGTGAGCTTAAAGTGGAATCACCCGATTCCCGATTACGAGTAGCGGCAAAATTGGGGCAGACCGCGTATCAGCCAGGGCAGGAGGCAGAGGCTTCAGTATATGTGACTGACGGGCAGGGGGACGCGAAACAGGGAGTGGAAGTGACTCTTTACGCCGTTGACGAAGGGGTCCTTGACCTTACTGGGTATCGAGCACCTGGTTTGCATCGGTTTTTTTATGAGCCGATGCCTCTCGAGGTCAAAACATCATCTTCCATCCCGTTTATGCGGACGGAAGATCCCGGGCGTGTTCATTATTCAAATAAGGGGCACGTGATCGGTGGAGGAGGTGAGGCCGGGAGGTTGCGAAGGAACTTTCAGGCTGTAGCCTTTTGGAGTGCTAGTCTTCAAACAAACGAGCGAGGTAAAGTGAAGGTGAACTTTACCGTGCCTGACAGTCTGACAAGCTACCGGGTATTTGCCGTGGCGCATATGGGAGCTGGATTTGGTACAGGCGAAGCACGATTTCGAGTTCACTTACCGTTGATGATTGAGTCGGCGCTTCCTAGGTTTGCTCGGACAGGAGATCACTTGGTGGCGAAAGCGATGGTGTATAATCAAAGCTCTGAAGTTCAGACGGTGACTGTGCGCTTGGAGACTGACGATTTGATTCAGATCGGGTTAAAACCCGTGCAGAGCGTTACGGTTCCGCCAAAGGCCTCGGTTGCGGTACGTTTTCCGCTGAAATTTATTGGACAGGGTAAATCTCGCACAGTTTGGCGGGTGCGGTCGGATACTTCGACTGAAATGAAGGATTCACGGGAATCGTATATCGATATTCGGCATGTTGCACCTTTACGTAAATCCGCACACTTCTTCCGGAGCACAAAAAATATCAATGATTTACTGGAATCGTTGGAGCCTGAGCTTCGTGAGGCTGAGGGAGTGTTTGAGGTTGGAGTGTGCACATCGACAATGGCAGAAATGGAGACGGCATCGGAGTACCTGCTCGATTATCCGCACGGCTGTGCAGAACAAACCAGTTCAAGGTTATTGCCTTGGTTGTTACTGGAGGAATACCGTGATGTGTTGCCTCGTCTAAATCTTGATACCGGAAACCGAAAGGAGAATCCCATAGAATATGGCATCAACCGTTTGCTCAGCATGCAAACGCACAGTGGCGGACTTGCTTATTGGCCAAACGGGAGCACCGATGAATTTGCCAGTAGTTATGGGGGAATGGTTTTGGCTATTGCCGAAAAGAAAGGAAAGCAGGTCCCTGCTCAAGCGATGGAACGGCTCGGGGCTTTTCTTGTCAGGTTAGTCAAACGGCCTGTGAAAAGTGACGGTGAATGGGGGGGGCATTGTTTGGCATTATACACGCTTGCCTTAATGGATAAATCTCAGCCGGCATACCATGAAAATGCTTTTACTCTTCGGGAAAAATTGCCGGCAGCTGCCCTTTCCTTGCTGACAGCAGCGGTGGAAGAATCGGGAGGAAATCAAGAGATGCTCGGTGAATTGCGCGACACTATAGGCACGTCGATCAAGGCATTCGGTTATTACGGTAACCGCAGCCAGCGTCTCGCCATGAGACTGTTATCGATGGGAGACAGTAAGGGAGCGGTTTCTATTGCCGGGCAATTGAGTCAATCTGCTCAAGCGGGGCATTGGGGCTCTACTTTTGCGAATGCTTGGGTCATCTATGCGATGACTGGGTTTGACCAACAGGGTTCAATATCGCGTTCAGTGAAAGCGGTAGTCGAATTTGGAGGGGAGGAATATCCCGTGTCCTTGGATCGACAAAATCGTAAAGCTCTCATTCGGCTTAACAATCATCCAGGTCCGATGAAGTTCCGCTTTTTGGGGGATCAGGAAGGCAATTTGGCATATCTCACTTTACGAGCCGCCCTAAGACCGGCAGGGCATCAAGATTCTGCCGTAAAACGAGGATTGGAAGTTCATCGCGAGTACGTTCGATTGAATGCAGAGGGGGCTCCCGAAAAAGATGTACCGATGCGGGTTGGCGACTTGGTGAAAGTTAAGCTCAAACTGAATGTGCAAAGTGACGATGCGCATTATCTGGCCGTGGAGGACGGTTTGCCAGCAAGTTTGGAGCCCGTCTTTACGCGGCTTAAATCACAAAAGACAAATGTTGAAATGGGTTATAGCTGGCGGATTGATCACCACGAACTGCGTAAAGATCGGGCAGTGTTTTACCTTAACCATCCTCGTAAAGGAAAATATGTTTTTGAATATATCGCGCGGGTTCGCGCTGAAGGGGAGGTAACGGTGCCTCCGGTAAAGGCTGAAGCGATGTATAACCCAGACATTATCGGAATCAGTGTGAGGCAGAAACTTTTTACTCACTCACTCCATGAGTAGGCCGGTCCGTGTGTTTTGGAATTGGTTGCGCTTCCGGCCAATTCTACACGGAGGGATGCTTCTAGGTGTAATTTGGGCTGCAAGCTGGGTCGGCTTAGAAGTGGCCGTGACGCTTACGCCTCTTCCTCAAGGATTGGATAAGTCAGTCCAGGTTAGTCCATTAATTAATGATCGGTCGGGCTATCCTTTAAGATTACAGCGTGTGGCGGATGAAAAGTTTTTTCAGCCGGTGAGCCTCCATGAGTGTGGGTCGTTTTTTATTCAGGCCACACTGGCGGCTGAGGATAAACGCTTTTGGCATCATAATGGTGTGGATTGGCTGGGCTTTGCACGTGTTTTTAAGGAAATCATATGGCACCGGCGGGTGATGTCGGGAGGATCCACGATTACTCAACAATTAATAAAGAATTCAGAAACCCCTCGTCGGCCCCGAAATGTTTGCACGAAAATAATTGAAGTCCTGCAGGCTAGAAAATTGGAAAGAAAATGGGGCAAGGAGCGTATTCTAGAGACTTATCTCAACCGGATTGATTATGGCAATTTGTGTCGAGGCGCTGGCACGGCGGCTATGTTCTATTTTGATAAGCCGCTGGAGCATCTCTCACCGGCCGAAGCGGCCTTGCTCTCAGGGCTGCCCAATGCTCCCACCCGATTAAATCCACGTCGACATCTTGTAAAAGCACAAGAGAGGCAGCATAAGATTCTTCGTCGCATGGCCAAAAACGGCTGGCTTACAGTGGCTCAATTGAACCGTGCGTTGCAGGAGCCGGTGGTGCTCCATAAAACAGGCCGCGCATTTTCGGCTGCACATTTTGTTGACTTGGTCCAGGAGCAACGAACGGTTAATGAAAATGTTCGTAGTACACTTGATGTGTCTCTTAATCGTTTTGTTCAGGAAGTATTAGAGCGACAATTGCAGCGACAGAAGGATAAGCATGTATCTAATGGGGCAGTCGTAATTATAGAGAACGAAACAGGCAATGTTCTTTCCATGGTGGGGTCACGTGATTATTTCGACCGGGAATCGGGTCAGGTGAATGGTGCTTTGGCTCCACGAAGTGCGGGATCCACTCTCAAACCATTCACTTATTTGTTGGCTTTGGAAAACGGGATGACAGCCGCTACTGTTCTGGCGGATGTGGCGGTGGATTTCCCGACGGCAACAGGGGTTTTTAGCCCGGTTAATTATGACCGAAGATTTAGAGGCCCTGTTTCACTGCGTAATGCCTTGGCTAATTCGTTAAACATACCCGCTGTGAAGGTGCTTGATCAAATTGGGGGCGCAACTGTTTTGCATCGCAGCTTACACCGTTTAGGGCTTTCAACCTTAAATCGATCGGCGGACCATTATGGTTTGGGGTTAACAATTGGGAATTCAGAAGCTCGTTTGTTGGAATTAGCCAATGCCTATGCTACTTTGGCTCGGCTTGGGGAGCATCGTCCCCTACGGTTTCTTCAATCAGATCCCTCCGGTTTAGAGCGGGTTTTTCGTCCCGGACCGACTTGGTTAATTGCAGATATTTTGAGCGATAATTCAGCTCGCTCCCCTTCATTTGGATGGGGGCCGCCGTTGTCCTTCCCTTTTCGGGTTGCTTGTAAAACCGGAACCAGTTCGAATTTCCGTGATAATTGGGCGTTCGGCTTTACGCCTGAATTCACCATAGGCGTTTGGGTGGGTAATTTTGATGGATCACCGATGCAAAAGGTGTCGGGAGTTAGTGGGGCTGCTCCAGTGATGCACTCCGTAATGCTGCACATGCACGAAAGATTTGGTACTACCTGGTACAGAAGACCGGAAAATATAAAGGTAGCCACTATTGATCCGTTGTCAGGATTGCGGCGGCCTGGCTGGAAAAAAGAATGGTTCCTTGATGGAACAATCCCGCCGATGGAGACAACTAAAACTAGAGATGGTAAGGACAGAGTATATCTTCGCAGAGAGTTTGCAATGTGGTGGAAGGGGCCACAAAACCATTTGAAGGCAAAGACGGTGCTTTCGGAATCCGCACTAGGAGCAGTTCGTGTCATTTCGCCTCAGCCAGGAACCGTGATCTACCTCGATCCAGACTTACCTGCAACGAGTCGACAGTTGCCTTTGCGGGTCAATTCCGATTCAGTGTCTTGGCAATCACAAACATTAAAATGTTTAAACACTTCAATGGGATTCATGGTTCAGCTTAAGCCAGGTAGACATGAGTTAATTGCTATGGTTGAAGGCCGTAGATTGTGTACCTGGGTTAAAGTGGTAGAAGAATAATAGGTTTCGGTTGTCTCTTTAAGTCGCTCAGTTCTATCATCTTGAAATGGCTTCTTTGGATATGGATTCGGTGGTCCTGCGCTTGCAGTCAGAAGATCATGTAGGGGTTCTTAAGAAAACCGTCAAAGGCGGTACTGTATTATTGAACGGCTCAAGCTCGCTGAGCGTGGTTGCGACTATTCCTTCCGGACACAAGATAGCTCTCCGATCCGTGGCGGATGGGGAACCAGTCCGGAAATACGGTCAGATCATTGGCTTTGCGCAGGGGGATATTTCACTAGGGGAACAGGTGCATTCCCACAATCTGGTATGTAAGGAATATGAAAGAAAGCATCAGTATTGTGTTGATTATCAGCCCACTAAATTTTACCCGGAAAATGACCGTCGGACTTTTCAGGGTTACTCACGGCCCGGGGGTCGTGCAGGCACTCGGAATTACGTCGCAGTGATATCCAATGTTAATTGTTCCAACTCCGTTTCGAAATATGTGGTGGAAAGATTCCAAGGCGCAGATTTTCAGAAACAGTATCCGGGTGTGGATGGTGTGATTGCACTAAAAACTCAAGGTGGTTGTGGGGTGGACCCAGGTGGGCCGATGCAAATCATTCGGAGAACATTGGGGAACATGGCCCGTCACTCCAATATCGCTGGCTATGTCATGATAGGCTTAGGATGTGAGGATAATCAGATTGCAGGTATTCGGGAGGATTATGATTTGGATAATTTGGGCGAAGGAGAAATTCCTCCCAAGTTCATGACAATTCAAGGTGAAGGCGGGTCACTCAAGACTATTGAAAATGCAGTCAAAGCTGTGGGCAAGATTTTACCAAGTGTGGCAGGGGTGGCGCGAACAGAACAGCCGCTATCAAAATTATTACTCGCTGAAAATTGTGGAGGATCCGATGGTAATAGTGGGTGTACGGCCAATCCGGCTCTTGGAGTAGCTTCCGATGAATTGGTCAGGCATGGTGGCACATCGGTGTTGGCGGAAACCACAGAGATTTATGGTGCCGAACATTTACTAACCAATCGTGCGGTTAATGCGGAAGTAGCTGAAAAATTGATGCAACAGATCCGATGGTGGGAGGAATACGCGCGTCGGCATGATAGCACTATTGATAATAATCCTTCCGTAGGTAATAAAGAAGGAGGCTTAACAACAATTTATGAGAAGAGTCTTGGGGCCTTGGCAAAAGGAGGCCAATCACCGCTGATGGCAGTTTACGATTACGCCGAACGTATCGATGCTGCAGGATTTGGATTTATGGATACGCCCGGGTATGACCCGGTTAGTATGACTGGATTGGTTTCAGGTGGTTGTAATGTTGGGGTATTTACTACTGGTCGAGGTAGCGTGTATGGATGTAAACCCGCACCCTGTATAAAGGTGGCTACTAATACAACCCTTTACAATTGGATGGAAGAGGATATGGACCTTAATGCCGGAACCATTATTGATGGTACTGAGACGTTGGAGGAGGTGGGTATGAGAATTTTTGAAAAGATTATCACTGTGGCCAGCGGAGAGAAGACCAAGAGCGAATTAAACGGAATTGGAGATGAAGAATTCCAGCCGTGGTTTCCTGGGCCGCAATTTTGATTACATAACTGAGTTTCGCTTTGTTTTGGTGGTGAGCCAATAACGACCTTGTTTTCGGCTGAGTTGCACGGGGAACTCGAATACGCAGCTAAGGGCTTCGTCATTCAAAATCTCTTTTACAGGTCCTTGAGCCCAGTTTCTTCCATCGCGTATGAGCAGGGCATGGGTGAATATGGGCATGATTTCTTCAGTGTGGTGAGTGATGAGTATAATCGATGGGCTGTTACGCTGTTGGCCGAGCCGGTCGAGAAATTGCAGAAAATGTTCGCGGGCCACTGGGTCGAGTCCGGCACAGGGCTCATCGAGCATTAGGAGCTTGGGTTTGGCCATGAGAGCTCGGCCAATGAGCGTGCGCTGGCGTTCGCCTTGGGAGAGTTGCGCCCAGGGCCGATTAGCCAGATGCAGGCATTCGATGCGTTTGAGGATGGCGCGAGCGGCGCGTCTATCTGCTGCGGATGGTTCATGCCAAAGATCGATCATAGCGTATTTTCCACTGACGACAGTTTCCAATACTGGTTCGTCCCCTGCCATAAGTTTATTGAGTGTAGAACTGACTAGGCCGATATGAGTTCGAAGCTCGGTCCAGTCATTTTCGCCGAAAGTGTTGCCCAAGATATGTATATCCCCGCTGGTTGGGAACTTGTAGCCGGTGAGTGAGGCGAGCAAAGAGGTTTTGCCGCATCCGTTGGGCCCAAGTACGACCCAGTGTTCTCCATATTCCACCCGCCAGTTAAGATCGTTTAGAATGTGAGTGTCACCGCGTTGGAGCCGGAGATTGCGAATGTCTAGGATGGGCGTTTTGGCCACATGGGCTTGTACCGGTGGATTAGGTCAGAGCCAAGTGAAACTTTACCTTGCGAGCCTATGGGTAGCTGCATAGGCTTGGCTTTCACCTATGACCATAAAAAAATTTACTCTATTACCTATTGGGCTATCACTAGCAGCATTTGTTTTTGATGTGAGTGCAGCAGACAAGAAATTGCCGGGTTATAATGATACCCCTGTGATCCCGGGCCAAAAATGGCGTGTGCACGATGCGAGTCGGCCGCGACCAAAGGTCGTGAAGGTGAGTCCTTCCAAAACTTTGGGGATCAAACCGCCAAAGGATGCAGTAGTGCTGTTTGATGGAACAGACACTAGTAAATGGAGCCACAATAAATGGAAGGTGGAAAATGGTTTTATGGAAGTTACCAAGAAGTCCGGAGGGCTGCAGACCAAGCAGAAATTTAGTTCCATCAAGCTGCATCTTGAGTTTGCTACACCTAAGGAAGTGAAGGGAGAGGGTCAGGGTCGTGGGAATAGCGGGGTGTTTCTCTGTGGCCCATATGAGGTTCAGGTTTTAGACTCATGGGAGAATATGAGTTATGCCGACGGCCAATGTGCAGCACTATACGGCCAATTTCCACCTAGAGTAAACGCGTGTAGACCTCCGGGTGAATGGCAAACCTATGATATAGAATTTCTTGCTCCGAAATGGGATAAGGCAGGCAAGTTGACTCGAAAGGCTACGGTCACCGTATTACACAATGGTATAAAAGTTCATGACAAACGTGAGATGATCGGACCGAGCGGGCATCGCAGCGTTAAAAAATATAAACAACATGGCCCGGGTTCTATCCAGTTGCAGGATCACGGAAACCCAACTCGATTTCGAAATATTTGGTTGGTTGAGCTAGAAGATTAGCTATAATTCAAGATTTACCAAAAGCGGAGCCAAATAGGCTCCGCTTTTACTTTATCCGAGTCTTTAGAGCCGGAAGAAAGTGATTGTTGCGGATAGCTCTGATTTGACGGAAGAGGGTATCCCGAACTAGATTAAGGATGACAGGGCACATATGGCCGTAAAAGACGATTATCTCATTGATACTCTCATGGATATGGGGGCTCTAGACGGTGCTCAAGTTGAGGCTGCCCGCTCTGTCGCCGAGTCGGCCGGCGCCGGAGTAATCGATACGATGGTGCTTCAAAAGTCATTGAATCCCGATTTGCTGGTGCAGGCTCGAGGCATGCAGTTTGGATGTGAGGTTGCCGATCTGCGTGAGTTGCCGGCCAACGATGAGGCAATGAAAGCCTTGCCCCGGCATATTGCTAGGCGCTATCACGTTATCCCGGTTTCATTTGAAAATGGTATCCTGACCGTTGCTTTGGAGGATCCGGGAGATATTGATACTGTAGATGCGTTAAACAGGCTTCTGGAAGGGGTGGACGAAATTATTTATAGGGTTTCAAGTGAAGCTCAGATTAAGGCAACCATTGAACGCTTTTACGGCTCAACTGATGAAGCAGTTGAGCGCTTGGTGACAGAACTATCCCAAACTCAGGTTGATATAGGTGAACAGGCGTCGGCAGCTGTCGGGGAGAGTGGAGTAGATGCTACAGGAGATGAGCAGGATTCACCTTTGGTTAAGATGGTGAATATGATTATTTCCGACGGCTTCCGCTTGGATATGTCGGATGTCCATATCGAGCCTTTTGAAAATCGATTGCGTATCCGCTACCGGATTGATGGTGTTTTGCGTGAGCATCAATCAATACCGTTGCGGTTATGTGCCCCGATCATATCGCGTTTGAAGATTGAGTCGGGCATGTCGATTGCTGAAAAACGCACACCGCAAGACGGGCGTTATAAGCAAATAATCGATGATCGTGAAATTGATTTTCGGGTTAGTTGTTTACCCACGTTATACGGCGAGAGCATAGTGATGCGTGCGTTGGATAAAGGGGGATTGAATCTAGGACTCGATCAGCTTGGTTTTATGCGTGAGGATCAGGAGGTTTTTGAGCGGAATGCGCAAATGCCTGACGGAGTCATGCTGGTTACGGGGCCAACGGGTTCAGGTAAGACAACAACCCTCTACTCTTGTTTGAACCTCCTTAATACGCCAAACAAGAAAATAATCACCGTCGAAGATCCGGTTGAGTATATTCTTTCAGGCATTAATCAGGTTCAGGTTAACAATGCTGCAGGCATGACGTTTTCGGCTGCGCTTCGAGCTATGCTTCGCCAGGCTCCGAATATTATCATGGTCGGAGAAATTCGAGACTCCGAAACTGGTAATATCGCTGTGAACGCTTCTTTGACCGGTCACTTTGTTTTCTCTACACTACACACCAACGATGCTCCAGGAGCGGTGACTCGAATGGTGGATATGGGGGTAAAACCATTTCTTGTTGCAGCAGCTACCCGGGCAATTCTAGCTCAAAGGTTGGTTCGAAAGTTTTGTAAGGCTTGTGTAGGGCCTCACGAGTTGCACAAGGATGAAATTGATGCTTTGCGATTGACAGAGGATGAGATGAAAGATTGCCATCCAATGATGGGGACTGGTTGTAAAGCGTGCGAAGGAGGTGGATACAAAGGACGTATGGGTTTGTTTGAGGTATTAGAGATTGAAGACCAATTACGCCGTATGATCATTGATGAGCGCCCGGTTGGAGATCTTAGAGACTATGCAGTGGAGCATGGACATATGAAGACTTTGCGTGCTGACGGAGTGCGAAAGGTTGTTACAGGCCAGACGTCTGTGGCTGAGGTTATGCGAGTAACAGCCAGCGATGAACATTAAATAGATTTTATGCCTGAAAAAGAACCAATGTACCGGATGCCGGATCTGTTGAACCTTTTGGTGGATACCGGGTCATCTGATTTACATGTACGTGTCGGCATTCCGCCAGCATATAGAGATAGTGGTACTCTCAAGAGAGTAGAGGGGCCGCCATGTGAACCAGAGGATGTAGAGTATCTCGTCAAAGCGATCGCTAATGATGATGAGGTGCAGAATATTAGAACGGTAGGAGGAGCGGATTTTGGATTCGCATTTGGCACCAAAGCGCGTTTTCGTGTGTCTGCGTTTAAGGAAAGGGGTAATATGGCTCTCGTTCTCAGGCAAATCCCCAACGATTTGTTGCCTTTGGATGTGATTGGTCTCGATGAGACATTAATCATGCGTCTGTTGAACACGCCTCGTGGAATGATATTGGTGACAGGCCCGACCGGTTCTGGGAAATCGACTACTCTGGCATCTATGATTAATATCATTAATGAAGAACAGGATCATGCTCACATCATTACCATTGAGGATCCGATTGAGTTTTATCATCCGCATAAGGAAGCAATTACTACCCAGCGTGAAGTGCATAAGGATGTTCCTAGTTTCGCAGAGGCATTGCGACGTGCACTGCGTCAGGATCCTGAAGTGATTCTGGTCGGGGAATTGCGGGATTTAGAGACAATTGAAATGGCGGTTTCTGCAGCAGAAACCGGCCACTTAGTCTTTGGTACATTACATACCACCGGAGCTGCAAAAACTGTTGACCGAATTGTGAATGCATTTCCCATGCAGCAACAGGAAACGATTCGTATTCAGCTTTCCACAGTGTTGCAGGCTGTAATTTCACAGATTCTGGTGGCTCGGATTCCGAAAGGAAGGTGTGCGATTCATGATATCATGATTAACACTCCCTCAATCGCTGCTCTGATTCGTGATAATAAAACCTTTCGAATCCCTTCAGATCAACAAACCGGTCAAAAATATGGAATGGTTACATTGGATGATGGATTGTTTAATCGGTACGCCGAAGGTGTTGTCAGTCGTGATGATTGCCAAGAAAAGGCTCAAGATTACAATGGCATGCTTCTCCGGTTGAAGGAGTATGATGAACAGCAGGCTGCGGAGGCAGCAGAGATGGGGGTTGATGCAAATGGACCCGCAGGGGGGGCACCCCCTCCTCCGCCACCAGGTTAATGTAAAACATGGAAGGTTTAATCAGCAGTCCGTTATTGAGTTTAATTGCAGACAGGCAGTTGGCTGACCCGCAGGACATAGAGGCAATTCAGGGTGAGCACAACCTTTCCGGTGAATCAGTTAACAAACTGCTTCACGACCAGGGCATCCTCGATACAGCTTCACAACTGGAGCTAATGGCCGAATATCTGGGGACCGATGTCATTGATATAACATCCGTTGAATTTACAGGAGAATTGCTCGGATTGATCCCACACGATGTTGCCAAAAACTACCAGTGCCTTCCAATAGGGCTGGATGAAGAAACGCTGCATTTATGCATGAGCGACCCCTTGAATCCGACTGCTCTGGATGATTTGGCCTATCAATTGAACCGGCCATTACAATTGCGTGTCTCTGATCCTTCTCTGATCAAAAAGCTGATCGATGAAAAGTATACTGAAGAAGAATCCTATTCGGACTTGGTTGAAGCGATGGGGGGAGAGCAAGGTTTTGTGGATGAGAATGTTGCTGCTGATGATGGAGAACCCGAAGCCTTGGAGATATTGGAGGAAGTAGGAGATGATGCTCCCATTGTTCGGTTTGTGAATATGATATTGTATCAGGCTTTGAAAGATCAGGCGGCGGACATTCATTTTGAGCCTTTTGAAGATGCCTATCAGATACGCATGAAGGTGGACGGTTCAATGAAGCTGATGACTCCGCCTCCTAAGGAATTGGCACCGGCTATCTCGTCACGCCTTAAGATTATGGCTGGGCTTAATATTGCTGAGAGGCGAATACCTCAGGATGGCCGTATTTCGGAGACAATTGCCGGCTCTGAGCTGGTTTTTCGAATGAGCACTTTGCCGACTAAGTTTGGTGAGTCGGTTGTATTACGCTTATTGGATTCATCAAACGATGATTTAACCAGTCTGGAAGCATTAAGTATCCCTGAAAAAATTGACTATAGTATTCGTCATTGCGTGGAGCAACCAAACGGCGTCTTTCTGGTGACTGGACCCACAGGCTCGGGAAAGACTACGACCCTTTATGCTTGTTTGCGGATGCTTAACACAGTGGAAACAAAAATACTTACCGCTGAGGACCCGGTAGAGTTTCCCGTGGAGGGAATTGTTCAGTGCCACATTGTTGAAGCCATGGGGATGACGTTCGCAAAGGCTCTCAAGTCGTTTTTACGTCAGGATCCTGATATTATTCTGGTGGGTGAGATGCGGGATCTGGAGACAGCTTCAATTGGAATTGAGGCTGCTCTGACGGGTCACTTGGTGGTAAGTACGTTGCATACCAATAGTTCTACTGAAGCGATTACCCGACTGTTGGATATGGGGGTGGAACCTTTTATGATATCCTCTTCGGTAAACGGTATTTTGGCCCAAAGACTCTGTAAGACGATATGCGACCGTTGTAAAATTAATTCGCCGGTTACTCCTGATCAGCAGAAAATGCTCAGGTTAACTGACGAAGAAATCTCAGGTGATCTGTATTACGGGACAGGTTGCGACTCATGTTCCAACACAGGATATAGGGGAAGGCGCGGAATCTATGAGGCCCTTCAAATGAACGATGAAGTGAGGAACCTAATTGCAGAACGTACTCCTGCCTTGGAATTGAGGGATAAGTGTCAGGCTGCCGGGATGCAAACCTTGCGCATGGATGGATTGCGGCTTATGTTTGACGGGATTTCTACGTTTGAGGAAGTAATGAAGTACACCTGAGTAATATGCCGCTATTCAGCTACATTGCTATCGATAAGGAAGGGAAGCAAAAGGAGGGCACCCTTGAGGTGGGCAGTCAGAATGAGGCCATCTCCCGCATCAAGGAGATGGGTTTTTATCCGACTCAGGTAGCTGAGCTAAAAGATTCACCCGAAGAAGCAAAGAAGCGTAAAAAAGCAAAGGCGGCCAAGAAGGCGGGCGGGGGTATCAGCTTGGCTTTGCCAACGGTGAGTACCAAGGAACTCTGTCAGTTTACAAGACAGTTGGCGGTTTTGATAGATGCAGGCTTGCCCCTTATGCGTGGTATGGGAACGTTGGCTAAGTCAATGCCCAATCCTTATTTCAAGGGGATAATCAACGATATTGGAGAGACGATTGGCGGAGGTTCGACATTTTCTGAAGCCCTGTCAAAGCATCCCAAGATTTTTGACAAGTTGTATGTCAATATGGTCAAGGCCGGAGAAATAGGTGGTGTATTGGAAATTGCCTTGAACCGGTTGGCAGAATTTCAGGAAAAGGCAGAGTCCATTAAGGGCAAGGTTAAAGCGGCGATGTTCTACCCTACTGCGGTGATGTTTGTGGCTGTTATCATTGTTGGTGTCTTGATGACTTTTGTGATCCCAAAGTTTAAGGCAATTTTTGCTGATATGTTGGGAGAGGGCGAAACATTGCCCGGTTTCACTTTGACTGTACTGAAGATTTCCGACGTTATCAAAAATAATGTTTTTGCCGTGATCGGTGGTGCTATAGCTTTTTTTATTGTATTCAAACTGATCGTAAACAAAACCAAGTTTGGCAGATACGTATGGGATAAATTCAAACTCCATATGCCCGCACTTGGCCCTCTTGTCAGGAAGATTGCGATTGCTCGTTTTAGTCGCACATTAGGCACCTTGATTTCATCAGGTGTTCCTATACTGCAGGCGTTAAACATTGTGAAAGAAACGGCAGGCAATATTCACCTCACCATTGCTATTGAGAAGGTGTATGACGCTGTGAAAGAGGGGGAGACCATTACCAAACCGCTTGAAGGTTCGGGAATATTTCCGCCCATGGTGGTGAGTATGATTGATATTGGTGAGGAAACCGGTGCCTTGCCGGAGATGCTGGTAAAGGTGGCAGATGTATATGAGGAAGAGGTGGATAATGCTGTGACGGCATTAACATCACTGTTGGAACCAGTGATGATTTGTTTCTTGGCTGTCGTTGTGGGAAGTATTGTTATCGCGATGTTCCTGCCGCTGATCAAGATGATGGATAAACTGGGCTCCTAATAAACGGTCTTAAAACAAAAAAACACCCTGTTCGGGTTGCATTTTCTCAAAAATGGTGTAAATACATTGTAGGGACTTGAGATGGCCATATGAAAAAATCATACCTTGAAAATGGATTTTGATTGGGAAAGGTGGTCGAATCAGCCCGATTGTTCATTGAAACAGCGGGAAATAGAGGAATCTTTTGAAGATCCGTTCTCTGTAAGGCTTTTGCCAGATGCCCCTCAATTTGCCTCCAGTGTCCGATATTTTAATCTGGGGAGGACATCCGGGGGAGAGGGAGTTTTTGCGATTTACCGTGCGAATGGAAAACAGATCCAGGTTATCTGTGCGCGGCTGTTCTCGGCGGAGGAAGGATTCTTTTATGAACGCCAACAGGAAAAGCTTCTAAGTCAGGGAGGCATAATGTGATTATTACAAATTGGGAACAGGTGCCGGAATTTGCCGGCGAAAAGGAAGAGGCAGTCTTTTGGGAGTCGGCCCAACTGGATGTTCGCCTGATGGAGAATTCAATTGTGGCCGGATCGACTTCCAAGGAGTCGGTTACCATTACCTTGAGGATGGATCCACGGATGCTTTCCCGCCTGAAATGGATCGCGCGTTCCCGATTCCTGAACTACCAGAGTATGATCAAGCAATGGTTGAGTGAGCGGATGGAAGAAGAAAAAAACAAAATAAAATAATGAAACTGAATCGTAAATCGAAGAAC
>CAZHJW010000028.1:13893-19432 GCA_964533265.1 uncultured Pedosphaera sp. | reverse complement strand
GAAACCATTATGACCGTGACCCGCAACGCGGCCGGAGATTGCTACGCCAAGAACGGTAAAAATGGGTTTGTGCGCAAGGATGGCAAAATCTTCATGGCATCGCACAGGAGTTATTTCTACATTAGTGGCCGCGCTCGCAATCACTTGGAGTTGAATCACTCCAGTGCCGGCGGATGGAGCGATCCGGTGATTGCTGATACGGAGGATGCCGGTGCCAATTCCGGCACCCTGCCCGCTTCGGTCACCAGCAAAAATTTAGTTCAGCCTTATCCCTACAAGGGTGGCGGAATGAAGTATTTGATGAGTGGACTCGATGCCAATCAGGGCAACTTTGCTGTGGCCGATGGCAGTGTGAAACAGGGGAGTGATGCTGATCTTGCCGCGGCCATTAATGCGCACAGTCAATCCCGAGGTGGAGTGTTGGATGAGCTGAATCTGGGTGTTTTGCGGCCGAATCAAACCACAAATTAGGGCAACTTGAGTCCAAATCTCCTTGGGCCATCATTTTGGCCTAAGCAGGATGAAAACGCTCCCCGCATGGGGAGCGTTTTTGCCTAAGTTGAGCGAGCCGAGGTTGGATAAAATTTTGTCTGGAATTGCAGATATTGCGTGAATTTCACGCGTAGATTAGCCATTTAATGAGGGGCTTAATCTCCGATGAATAGAAAAGGCGTGTTTTTACGGGTATATGCAGGGCATATTCCTTGTCACACCATGGCATGAATCCTGCGATTCAGGCGCAAGACTTGGAATATCTGTGTGCCCCGAGAGTGAGGGGCCACAAAACCCAACAACCCTAACAAGACTATGAAAAAGATACTCAAAAATCTGAATAATCGGGCATTTACGCTCATTGAGCTCTTGGTCGTGATTGCCATCATTGGCATTCTCGCATCCATGCTCCTTCCAACTTTGGCGAAAGCCAAGAAAAAGGCTAACCGTCTGAAGTGTGCCAGCAACCTCGGCCAAATTGGCAAGGCTATGGAGGCGATGGCCAGTGAATACAATGGCAACATTATGTGGACCATGACTCCTGAAGAAGGCAACCACCATTACCGCGTAAATAACGGCGGTGGCAGTGGTGCTTGGCGGGGTGACTGGACCTGGGGCATGGACCCTTATCACTGGCACTGCGCCAGCCACGTCATCACTGACAACTTGGGAAGTGCCAAGGCGTTCCATTCCCCAATGGACTCTCGCACCCAGCGCGATAATGACACCCAGTGCCGTGAAGGTGGTGGCTGGGGCTGGACCAGTGGGTTGGGAGCTGGTGACAGAAACTTCAACCAGAACTCTGGTTTCAGGCACAAGTCTCTGGATCAAGGCCAAAGCTACGCTTTCTGCCTGGGTGCTGATCCCAACCAGGGCGACAGCCTGTTGGCCTTCACCCGCAACGTGGGTGGCGATGATGGCGAAAATAGCAGCTATGCACCTCCAGGTGGTTATGGCGGTTACAGATGGAACCGCGCTTTCCGTCGCTACTGGGGTGGTGACAAGCGCCTGTGCGTGAATCTGCACAATCAAGGGGGTGATCCGATGCAGAACGGGGTGTACAATCCTGCCAGCCGCGGTGGAGCTCGTCCTTGGATCGGTAATGATCAAAAAGGAAGCTACAAGTACTACCAGATAAGTGGCTTGGACGCCAACCAGGGCAACTTGGTTAAGCAGGATGGTTCCACTCTGCAGGCAAGCGATGCGGATTTACATGCTGCCATGAAGGATCACGGTGAAGGGGAAGGACTCAAGAACGGAGTGCCTAACTTCAACACCATGCGCATGTTTAAGCGATAAATTCAGGACTTAACACAAAGCCCCCCGGAAATCGGGGGGCTTTTTTGTTTTCCGGGAATCAATAATGCTTATATCACTAAAAACTTGCCTTGAAATCCATCAGTCTAGAATGTCGGCCTTTCCGGTCTGAGTTGCCCACGTGGCGGAATTGGCAGACGCGCTAGATTCAGGTTCTAGTCCCAGCAATGGGGTACAGGTTCAACTCCTGTCGTGGGCACCATTCCCTTCCCCTCTTTTTTGAGAAACACAGAACCTTCGTCCACCCGTAAATGAGTGGGGCTGGCCATAAAAAAACGCCCGCTAGGTAAAGCGGACGCGTGATTGAGTTATTGATGAATCAAGTGAAGTAAAAGGTCCCTTGTAAGAGACTATTCCTCGCCTTCACCTTCGCCTTCGCCTTCAGTACCACCGCCACCGGTGCCGCCTTCGAGGTTCTCCTCTTTCTCAGGGTCTGCACCCACTTCTCCACCGTCACCCTCAGGGCCTTCATCAACTTCCGCGCCGCCGCAACCGACAAAAGCGGTGGCAAGGGCAACAGAGGCGAACATCGCAATAATTTTTTTCATAATATTAATTGTATATTGGTTTGGCACGGGTCAGCCGCACCAACTTTTGGGTGGGGGATAAGAAACCACAGTCGAATAATACTCAAGACCAAAAATTTCAGGCGCCTCCTTAAGGTGAAACATAAAGGGCGTGAAAATTGCGCAAACAGCGTGATTCTACTCTTTAAGAAAACCAAAAAACATTGAATAAATTGAAAATCACATTTTTTCCACATATCAGTCCATTAATTTCAAATTATACACACGAAAATCACCGTATAATGGATATTTACTTTTGGCATATGTTTTGCGATAGAGACAGCACTGAGAAGGCATTTCTCAAAACTCTAATAGAAACCCTAACCATAGAAGATCATGAAAAAAACACAAAAAGGTTTTACACTCATTGAGCTCTTGGTGGTGATTGCCATTATCGGCATTCTCGCCTCCATGTTGCTTCCCACCTTGGCTAAGGCCAAGAAGAAGGCTAACCGCATGAAGTGCTCCGGCAATGTGGGTCAGATTACCAAGGGCCTGACCGCTGCAGCTGGTGACCACGAGGGATATTTCCCGTGGATGATGACAGCTGAGGACGGCAATCTCGCTTATCGCACCTGGGCCTCTCCTAGTGCACAGCCACAGCGCAACTCGCGCAACGCCAACTGGGGTTGGGCTCGTTACATCCAGTATGTTTGGTACTTACCAGCCATCATGGACAACTTGGAGAGCGCCAAAGGGCTTCTGTCTCCTTCTGATCCGGCCATGAAGCGTAACAACGATTCGCAGGTCCGTGAGGTGGGTCCCTCCACCGCTTACGCTGGTTGGGGAATTAGAAACAGGGGTGGCAGAAATGACAGCCACTTCAACCACCGCGCAGTGAGTTATGGCCTTTGCATGGGTGGCGACACCCTGCTGGGTGACTCCATTGTGTCCCTTACCCGTAACGTGGATGGCGATGCCAGGCACAAGAACGGCAAGGAAACCAACGACTTGGGCCTTGGACCTGACCAAAACAACAACGGATACCGTTTCAATGGTCAGTACTTCTCAGCTGCTAGCCAAAGCCGCCAATGGCTTGGAAGTCGCCATCACATGGCGACTCACCTATCCCACGCCAGCTCTGGTAAATGGACTGATCCTACCACTCAGAATGGTACGTATCACACCAAGTACATCATGAGTGGACTTGATGACAACCAAGGGCAGGTTTCCACGGCCGATGGTGCTGTGAAGCAGGCTTCCAGTGCCGATTTGGGTGCTACCATTAAGTCGCACGCTGAGGCGAAGGGCGGAACTCTAACCTACCAAACCACAGCGATTATCCGGCCTAACACCCGCTAGAGCTAAAGGGAAAAAAGACAAATTCAAAAGCGTCCCTCGTTTGAGGGGCGCTTTTTTTGCGTGGGATTTAAACCTAAAACTCAATTATCCCGCAGACTCAATCACCTAAGGGTTCCTTTTGTGGGCTTTTTGAGGGTGTTTTTATGGCACGTTTCTTGCAGACACCCCCGTGGCGGGGTATGGTCGCCACACAATAACTCCAACTAGGATAACTCCAATGAAACAAACACAAAAAGGATTCACTTTAATTGAGCTACTGGTGGTGATTGCCATCATCGGCATTCTCGCTTCCATGTTGCTCCCCACCCTAGCCAAGGCCAAGAAGAAGGCTAACCGCCTTAAATGCTCCAGTGGCATGGGTCAGATGGCTAAAGCCTTTACCGGTTCGGCCAATGATCAGGACGGTTTTTTCCAGTGGGAAATGTCGCGTGAGGACTTGGACTTGCTTGGCGATGATGCCAATGACGAGCTGGGTATCGTCTCGCAGCGGATGATCAATGCCGGGACTCATTCCGGCCCCAAATCGTCCCACGTTTACAATTGGAATATGTTCATGCATATCGAGTATTTGTGGGTAAACCCGAATGTTCGAAACACGCTGGATTCCTCAAGAATTCTCCATTCCCCGTCTGACCCCAAGACCAAGCGCAAGAACGATAAGGATTCTAGGAATGGCAGGCTGAGTAACGGCCGTTGGTGTGCCCAGATGATGCGCACCCGGGCCAAGATAGCGACCAACGCCCAAAGCTACTGCGTGCATCCCGGGGCAGATAGCCAGGATGGAAACAAGATCATGCTCACCACCCACAATCTGATGGGCGATACCTCCTCAGCCGGTTGGAAGGCCCAGGCCTCTTATCTGATGAGTAGGAGTGGAAGGCACTTTTACGACCAGGGCATCTGGCTGAACCCCTTACAGTTGAATGCAACCAATGCCGATGGCAACGAATATGTGAGCTTCGTGGGCCCCGAAACCAAGGGCAATTGGGTTCGTACCCAGAATGGTGCTGGCACCAGAAAGGCGACCTATCTTGTATCCAGAAACCGGGCAATGCAGGGTCTGGATGCGGGCCAAGGGCAGATTGCCGCTTCAGACGGCTCGGTGAAGATGACCGATAATGCCGGGCTGAAGGAAGCAGTGAAAAGCCACTCAGAATCCCGAGGCGGAGTGAACACCAATAAATCCGAAGTTTTGATGACCTCATCTTGTCATAAAAACTTTTAAAGTCCTCTGGTTGCCAGCAAATCGAATAACAACAAAATCCTAGTTAAAAAAAACCGGGTGCAATTTGCACCCGGTTTTGTGTCTTAAAATGGGTTTCCCTAATTTATTCAGGCTCTCCCTCCCCACTGATATCACCCTCTTCCTCAGGTGTTTGAGGCTCGGGAGGCCCTGTATTTTCCTCTTCAGAAGAGCAGCCCACCCAAGGACCGGCACCTAATGCGATGATTGCAAAAAAAGCTAATTTTCTCATTTTTTCGTGTTTTTGGATTTTATTGTTTTTGGTGTGAATTGGTTATTATAGCCGCATCAGGGGCCAAATAAACCATCGAAATCCAGTGAGATAAAGGATTTTCACCCTGTTAGCCCTGCCTTTACCCTCAAGCATCGCGTGGGATTCACGCCCAATGCGCGTTTTTTTTATGTAATATGCCAAGATAGACGCAATAAGACTTAAAGAATCCCCAAAAAACAGGGTTTTTTCATTTGGCATGGTGAGTGCTTAAGGGGTGATAGATTAGTTAACCGTGTCACTGCGGGTGAGCTTGAGTTTGAACACAGGCAGAGACACACAACCCAACATACGGAGAATCAGAGAATGAAAAATAATAATAAGGGTTTCACCCTCATCGAGTTGCTG
>CAZHJW010000028.1:8163-13793 GCA_964533265.1 uncultured Pedosphaera sp. | reverse complement strand
TCTTGCTGCTTGGCTGCGGCCCGCTTAGCCGTATAGCTTTTGATAAATTCATCAGCCACAACTCCCAACAGGATCACGATTCCCAGAATACCGAATTCCAAGTGGGTGGAAATACCCAGCATATTGATGGAGTTATAAATGAGGCGGATGACTGCTGCAGCAATGATCACCCCGAGAATAGATCCTTCGCCTCCACGCAAACTGCAGCCTCCCAGGACTGCTGCTGCGATCGCGTAGAGCTCATAGAACTCTCCGGTTTGTGCCGGCTGCACCGAATCCAGCTCAAAGGCAAAAAGAAGACCGGCGATTCCCGCCATGAGCGAGCAAATGACATACGCGATAATCTTCATATTATCGGTGTTGATGCCGCTGTAGCGTGCTCCCTCCTCGTTGTTGCCCAATGCGAACAGGTAGCGACCCCAAATGGTGCGGTTCAAAAATAGGGCTGCGGCAATTCCAATGACCAAAAGAAACAAAAAGGGCGTGGGAAGGTTGAATGATCCAATGGCAATTTTGCCGCTGAAAATGAAGTCGAGTTGGTGGATAAAGTCCAAATTGGCGTATCCCTTGTCGTCCTCCAATGGAACCGGGCCAAGCGACTGGTTGTCGGTCAACCAACGACTGAGACTGCGGTAGATCAATAACCCGCAAAGGGTTACGACAAAGGGCTGAATTTTGGCCTTGGTAATGAGTAGTCCATGGACAAGGCCAATCAAGGCAGACAAGCAAAGGGTTGTAATAATTGCGGTGGCCGGATTAATCCCCTTAACCTTCATCATGTAGGCCAAAACAACGGCCACTAGCCCTACGACTGAGCCAATGGAAAGATCAATGCCACCGGTAATAATCACAAAAGCGACGCCGATACTCATTACAGCATAGAGGCTGGACCATTTGATGAGGTTCTGCATGTTGTAAGCGCTGATGAATTTGTCATTCAAAAGTGCAGTTACTGCAAAGATGGCAACCAATAAGCCGAAGATGCCGAGAGTATTTTTTTTCATGAGGTCAGGCAGCGAGCGAGGTACCGGTTGCTAGTTGCATAATCGTTTCCTCGCATAATTCACTTCGATTGAGTTCCCCGGCAATTGCCCCCTCATGCATTACCAGTGCACGATCGGCCATGCCAAGGATTTCCTCCATTTCACTGGAGACAAACAGGATGGCGATGCCTTCGCCAGCGAGTTTTTCCATGAGCTGATATATTTCACGTTTGGCGCCGACATCAATTCCCCGGGTGGGTTCATCCAACATTAAGAGGCGTGGCTTCAAGGCCAACCATTTGCCAAGTACAATCTTTTGCTGGTTGCCTCCGGAAAGAAAACGGGCAACCTGTTCCAGATGAGGGGTTTTAATTTGCAGCTGGCCTACTGCTTCTTCAGCGACTTCTTTTTCGGCGGGAAAATTCACGAGACCACTATTTTGGTCACGATCAAGGCTGGCAAGGCTGGCATTTTCTCGCACCGTCATCGGTAGGACCAAGCCGTGCAGCTTACGGTCTTCTGGGGCTAAAGCTATTCCTGAGGCAATGGCTTCCTGCGGGCTCTTTGGGTGAATGGGTTTGCTTTCAATCTTGATAGTGCCTCCCAAGGCCGGCGTGACTCCGAAGATTGTTTCTAGCAGCTCCGTGCGTCCGGCTCCAACAAGGCCCGCAATCCCAACGATTTCACCGGCGCGAATTTGCAGCGAAATGTCGGTATTCGGATGTGCGGGCGAGCGAACCTTATCCAGCTCCAGCACCACCTGGCCTGGTTTATGGATTTTGCGGTTATAAAACTCGGAAAGAGCCCGTCCCACCATTAGGCGGACCATGGCATCGTGATCGATCTCATCCCTGTTGAGGTCTCCGGCATTTTCTCCGTCTCGAAAAACTGTGACTCTATCAGCCAGCTCTTTAACCTCTCCAAGTCGGTGTGAGATGTAGATAATGCTGATTCCCTGTTCCTTTAGATCCCGCACCACTTCAAATAGGGTTTTGGTCTCCTTTTGGGAAAGGCTACTGGAGGGTTCGTCCATGATCAGCACGCGTGCATCGCAGGATAAGGCCTTGGCTATTTCTACGAGTTGTTGCCTGCCGATGGGCAAATCGCCCACTAGGGTTTCGGCAGGGAGATGGAGACCGACCCGTTTTAGATACCGACCCGCTTCTGAATGGATCGCCTTGTCATCAACAAATCCTAATCGGCTGGGCTCCCGGCCCAGAAAAATATTAGCGGCCAAATCCAAGTTGGCGGCCAGATTCAGCTCCTGATGGATCAACGCGACTCCCGCCTCGAGGGCGTCACGTACGTTTTGGAAGGCGACGGGGTTGTCGTCGATATGGTATTCGCCCGAATCTGCCGCGTGCACGCCAGCCAGAATTTTCATCAGGGTGCTTTTACCTGCACCATTCTCGCCAATCAGTGCCAGCACCTCGCCTGGGTGCAATTGAAGCGAGACTTTGTGCAGGGCACGGACGCCTGGGAACTGCTTACACAGCCCGCGAACCTCCAATAGCGGTGTGCGGGCTTCAGGCATTTACTATTGTTTGCCCAATTCGGCCATTTGCTTCTTTTTCTTCCAGAACTCTTCGACGTTATCCTTGGTGACAACGAGGAAAGGGACTTCTAGGAATTTTTTCTCAGGCAGCGTTCCATCGAGAATGTTCTTCAGCATTTTGACTGATTCATACCCGTATTCCCATGGCTGTTGACTAATGGTTCCTTGAGCATTGCCATCCTTGATGGCCTGCAGAAGCGCGTCCTGTTCATCAAATCCGCAAACCTTGATGGTCCCCGCCTTATTGGCCTCCTTAATGGCATCAATGCAGGCAGGAGGGTTATAGGCGAAGAGTCCGACCATGCACTTCAGGTTTTCGTACTTGGTAATGGCGTCCTCGGCATTACTTTTGGCCTTGGCTTTGTCAAAGTTGTCGGTGCGGGTATCCAGAATAGTGTACTTGGAGCCCTCGGCGGCGAGGTTTTTGGCATCCACAACATCAAACTTAACTGAACCTAGCTCCTGTTCCGGTTTGCCAAGTAGTTCATCGATGACTCCCTGGCGGCGCTGACGGGCATTGAGTTGCTCTAGTCGCCCGACGAAAATGATGACCTCGCCTCCCTCTGGTAAGGCAGCTTTGACTAGTTTGCCCAGTGCGCGACCTGCCTTGTAGTTATTGGTGCCGATGTAAGCAATACGATTGCTTTTTGGGGCGTCTGCATCCTGAGTGATAAGTTTACTGTTTTGAGCGACTTCGTTGAGGAAGGGCGTTTGATTTTCTGCATCCACCGGACTGACTGCAATCCCGGCCACACCTTTGGCTAGTAGCCCTTCCATAATTCTCTTCTGGTCTACGACACCCTTTGTGGGCATATGGACTTCGCACTTAATTGCGAATTCCTTTTCGGCGATCCTTACTCCGGCTGCGCAGAGGTCCCAGAATGGATCCACGCCATTGGTCACATAGGCGATGGTGGCCTCTTGCGAGCTTCCGCCAGGCCCTGTTCCATCTGGTTTGGGTTTGCAACCAATCAACATAAGGGCTGCTGACAGACATACTGCACTGAGGACGGCGAAGGGGGGCTTCATGGCAAGAGCTTTTACCGGTGGCATGGGCTTAGGTAAAGGAAAATGGGGGTATTTGGTCTATAAACGGCCTGGTTGGCGCATGCCTTTGCCTTGCCGGCGGTTATCGCCAAGTTCTGCGCGCATCTTCTCTCCAAGGGCCTGAAGTTTTTTAACGACCTGCGGATACTTGTCTTTCACATCAGTGGTTTCACCTATGTCCTTTTCCATGTTAAAGAGAGAAAGCTCTATTTTGGCTTGGCTGTATCTAGTGGGAATACCTCCGGTGCCACCAGGCTTACCGGCCATGGTGCGGTAACTGTGTGGAAAGTGTAATTTCCATTTACCCATGCGTACGGCCTGCAATTGTTTGCCATAATAAAAGTAGTAGGCTTCCTGCGGGCTTTCATTACCGGTGCCTTTGACGAGATTCACGATGCTTTTGCCGTCAATGGTTTGCTTGGGGAGTTTGGCCCCGATAAGTTCAGCGACCGTCGGCAGGATATCGATGGTCATCGCAGGTGTTTTGCAGATGCTCCCTGCAGGGATCGATCCGGGCCACCACATGATGGTGCTTTCGCGGCAGCCCCCATCAAACATGGTGCCCTTGCCTTCACGCAATGGGCCTGCCGATCCGGCATGATCACCGTAAGAGAGCCAAGGGCCATTATCGCTGGTGAAGATGACGAGCGTATTTTGGTCGAGCTTGTGCTTGCGTAGGGTGTCAAGAATGCGCCCGACGCTCCAGTCGACCTCCATCATCACATCCCCGAACAGCCCGGCTTTACTTTTGCCTTTAAACTTGGCTGAAACATAGAGCGGCACATGCACCATGGAATGCGGCAGATACACGAAGAAGGGATTATCCTTATTCTTTTCAATGAACTGCAGGGCGCGTTCAGTATATTGGGTGGTGAGTTGTTCCTGATCTGTGCCGGTTACCTTTGGGTTGATGATGCTATTGCCATCAATAAGGGGCAGGTGTACCCATTTTTTTAGCCGCTGTTCCATCGGTAGATGCAGCACCCCAGGGTGGTAAGGCCACATGTCATTGGAGTAGGGCAATCCAAAATAATCGTCGAAACCATGTTGCATCGGCAGGAATTTTTTGTGATGGCCCAGATGCCATTTACCGTAGCAGGCAGTAGCGTAGCCTTTTTGTTTGCAGACTTCGGCCAATGTTACCTCGCTTGAATTGATGCCGTGGGTTGCCTTGGGCCCTAGGGCACCAAGGATCCCAACGCGGACGTTATAGCAGCCAGTGAGAAGTCCAGCGCGTGAGGCACTGCAGACAGCTTGAGTTACGTAGAAATCGGTGAATTTTCGCCCCTCTTTTGCCATGCGGTTCAGGTTGGGGGTTTCATATCCTTTGGCCCCAAATGGCCCGATATCCGCATAGGCCATATCGTCCATAAAGATGATTACGATATTGGGCTTGGAACTCGGTTTGGCTTGAAGAGAAAACGATAGAAAACCAATCAAGGTGATGAGAATCATGCGCATGGTGCTGGAGCGTAACGCCCGAAAGAGGCGTGTCAACGCTCCTGGTCCAAGGTACATTAAAAGCATGTCGATGACCCGGTGTGCTGAATGCACTCAGCCAATTAGTACCACCGCTGCAACGTGCCCACACTGTGGTGCTCCGGCGGAAATCGCTTTGGCCAAGGCCGAATCGGTGCCTCCGAAAGCCTTGCCTGAGTTATTGGATGAAGCGGTACGGGCGGCATCCATGTGGCCCGAGGGTGAGTTGAGTAAAGAACAACTGGCGGGCGTGGAGCAGGTGAAGCTTGACGATAACGAGATTGAGGATTGGCCGGCAATGGTGGCAGGACTCAAGCAATTGCCGGGATTAAAAATGCTGGGTCTTTCAAGGACTGGACTGACAGATGTTCATCTGCTGGCTGAGCTGAAGGGGTTGCGTTACCTGTATCTGGAAAAAAATGAGATCAAGCAAGTTAGTGGCTTGTGTGGACTCAAAAATCTTAAACAGGTGTGGCTCTATGGGAATTCTGTGTCACAAGAGGAACTGTTGCTGGTGGAGCAGGCACTACCCAAGTGCGAAATTTTTATTTGAACGGCTTATCCAG
>CAZHJW010000028.1:0-8063 GCA_964533265.1 uncultured Pedosphaera sp. | reverse complement strand
GCTTCAGTGGTAATTGTCTGGACAGGAAGGTGAATGCCAGCGTGACCCCAGATACGGTTCACTTTGGTGAAAATCCGGTTGATGTCTTTGGCTTCTAATGTAGTTGTAAGGTTAAGTTCCCCTTGGGTGACAAGTCGGTGTACGTGAACCGGAGCGACCAGATAATCGGCAAATTCAGTGCTCGGAGCCTCAATTTGAGCGACAACTGCTACGGGTAAAACTAGAGTGATGAAAGAGGCAAGCAGGCGCATGGCCTTGTGTAAGTGAGGCACGGCGAACAGGCAAGATGAAGTTTCGCCTTTTGGTGGCGGAAATTTATCTAAAATACAGTCAAAAAGTGGGCAAAAAAGTGTCATATAATGTTGCATTTTTATGAATAGATTCACAGAATTGCTGGTCGAAATCAGACGCAATTAAGCGGTGCATTACCAAACCTATTTGAATTTATGAAGAAACAATCCGGTTATCAGTTCTGTGGAGGCAAAGATCATGCCTTTAATCCCAATCGCCGTGACTTTCTTTCTGTCGGGGCACTAGGCGGCTTGAGCTTGGGCTTAACGCTTGGCGACCTGCTCACCGGTGAAGCCCATGCTGCAGGTGAGGACTGGAAGGACGTGGCTAAGCAAAGCAAACCCGGCAAGGCAAAGAACATTATCCAAATTCATCTTCCCGGTGGGTCAGCTCACCAAGAAACATTTGATCCGAAATATCTCGCACCAATTGAGTACCGCGGTCCTCTCGGGACGGTTGATACCACAATCAAGGGCGAAAAATTTTCACAGTACCTTCCAAAAACGGCTAAGATTGCCGACAAGATTACTGTTGTTCGGAGTTTGACTCATAGTGAGGCGGCTCACGAGCGAGGAACCCACAACATGATGACGGGTGTTCGGCCAAGTCCGGCAACCGTGTTCCCAAGTTTTGGTTCCATCGTTAGTCACGAGTTTGGACCGCGCAAGAATTTGCCGCCTTACGTAGCTGTTCCCAGTCAGACACGCAACGGTGGCACGGGGTATCTAGGCAGTGCTTATGGTCCCTTCAGTCTAGGTGCTGATCCTGGAAGCAGCAGCTTTAAGGTTCGAGATCTGGCTTTACCTAACGGCATTGATGATAAGCGTTTTGGCCAGCGCAGAAGCATGCGCTCAATCGTTGATGCGCACTTCAGTTCGCTGGAGAAGGCAGACGCGTTGGTTGGCATGGATAGTTTTTATGATCGAGCATACGCCATGATCAGTGCCCCAGAAGCTCGTGCGGCTTTTGACATCAACAAGGAGCCCGCCAAGCTTCGTGATCGTTATGGGCGTAATACTGCCGGTGGCCGTTTGCTTTTGGCTCGTCGTTTGGTCGAATCAGGTGTGCGCATTGTGACCACCACATATGGAGGTTGGGATATGCATAGCAACATTTCCAGCAGTATACAGCGCCAGGTTCCGGCGTTGGATCAGGCTTTCGCGGCACTGATTAGTGACTTGGATGAACGAGGTATGCTCGATGAAACACTCGTGATGATTACCAGTGAGTTTAGTCGGACACCAAAGATTAATAGCAGCGCAGGTCGCGATCACTGGCCGAAGGTGATGAGCGTTGTGATGGCCGGCGGCGGCATGAAGCGTGGCTACATCCATGGAGCCTCCGATCCCACCGGTTCAGAGCCTGATGAGGATCCGGTAAGTGTACCTGATTGGGCAGCTACAGTTTACACGCTGATGGGTATTGATCCCCATCGTCGTCTGATTGGTCCGGGCAACCGTCCGATGCCTATCAACTACGATGGTGAAATTCTCAAGGACGCATTGGCGTAACCAAAACGCCCGGTAGCGACCTTTAACATTTAGAAGTATCGAACCGGGGCAATTTCCTTATTAAGGAGGTTGCCCTGTTTTGCTAAAAAAGAATAAATAGAATAATAATGAAAAGGACTTTGTGTTTTCTCGGCTTGGCCGGATTTGTCGTGCACCTGATGGCTATTGATCCACGTTTGGGGTCAGTGTCTCCACCCGGATTTCAGGTAGGCACAGAGGTGGAGATGACCTTTAGTGGTAGCCGCTTGGATGATGCTGAGGAGATCCTCTTCTACAAAAAGGGTTTTGAAGTATTGTCTATAGAGGAGAAAAAGGCGGCTAGCGTAAAAGCCAAGGTAAGGATTACAGCTGATTGCCCATTAGGTGAGCACCCAGTTCGAGTTCGCACCAAGGGTGGGGTAACTGAAATCAAGACCTTCTATGTCGGTCCTTTTCAGGTCGTATCACGAGTAAAGCCCAAGGCGGGTGAGCCTCAACAGAAGCTGCCGCTTAATTGCACTATTGCCGGTTCAGTTCCCACCGAATCTCAGGAAATATTTACGGTTGATGCCAAGAAAGGTCAGCGTTTGTCTGCTGAAATTGAGAGCATGCGCTTGGGGCGCGGGTTCTATGATCCCTACATTGAGATTCTGGATACCAAGGGTTTTATTCTGTCGCGATCTGATGATACAAAGTTGTTCATTCAGGATTGTTATGCTTCAGCGATCGTCCCTGAGGACGGCACTTATACAATTAAGGTTAGGGAAACCAGCTATGGAGCTATTGGGCTTTATCGCATGCATGTTGGCACCTTTGCCCGCCCAACTGCGGTTTATCCAGGAGGAGGTCAGGTGGGTAAAGATTTGGAAGTGAAGTTTATAGATCAGGCTACGGGTGATTTCTCGCAAATGCTTAAAGTGCCTCAGCCGGTAAGCTTCCGGTTAACCGATGGCCGGATGGACGAGCCGAACTTCCGCGATTTTGGTATTTTTGCTAAACGCGATGGAGTGGTTGCTCCATCCTGGAACCGGTTGAGGATATCAGACTTTCCAAATACTAACGAGGTTGAGCCGAATAACTCCCGTTCCGAAGCAAAGCTTATTGAGGCGGATCTTCCCTTGGCTTTTAATGGCATCATAGGCGAACCACGTGATGAGGACTGGTTTAAGTTCAAAGCCAAGAAAGGCCAGCGCTTTGCAGTTCGCCTTTATGGTCGAAAACTGCGTTCGCCGCTCGATTCAGTCATGTATATCTATGACGCAACAAAACGGTTGGCGAGTAATGATGATTCGGGAGGGCCAGACAGTTACTTTGCTTGGACCGTTCCAGCAGATGGCGAATATTATCTGCAGGTGCGCGACCACCTTTACAATGGCGGCCCAGATTATGTTTACCGGGTAGAATTCCAACCGTTAACTCCTTCGGTTTCACTCTATGTTCCTGACGTAAGCAGGTATAATACTCACACACGCAAGTCAGTTGTTGTGGCGCGCGGAAACCGTTTCCCGCTGGTTGTCCGGACCCGTCGTAATAACTTTGGCGGGGCACTCAAAGTGGCAGCAAAGGATTTCCCTAAAGGTGTGACCCTCCATTGTGATGAGATGGCCAGTAATAAATCTGCTCTTACACTGGTGTTCGAAGCTGCGGCAGATGCCCCCATTGCCGGAAAGTTGACCGATCTCACTGCTACATTAAGCACTGACAAACCTGACCCGGTAAGTGGTGGTGTTCTACAAAACTATGATCTGGTTCAGCAGGGAAATAATGGTGTTTATTATCGTACGTGGGTCGATCAGATCGCCGTGGTTGTAACTGAGGAGCTCCCTTATAAAATTCGTATTGAAGAAATTCGTGCACCCCTTGTCCAGTCTGGCACTTTGCCGATTAAGGTGATTGCCGAACGCCAGGAAGGATTCAAGGGCGCTATCAACGTAAGGCTGCAAATGGACCAGGGATTTGCCACTCGGCCGCCGGGATTAAGCTGCCCTTCATCAATTACCATTGCTGCTGATAAAAATGAGGCGGCCTACAACTTTAGCGCCAGTAGCGGAGCTGAGGTTAGGACTCATCAGATTGCCCTGATAGGTTCTTCAAGTGTTAAGGGGGGAACATCCTACGTAAGCACTCAGTTGACGCCCTTGGAGATCAAGGATGAGTTTGTTACTGGTTCAATGGCGCTGGCAAAAACAACCCAAGGTTACCCGACCCAAGTTAAGGTAGCATTGACTCAGAAGGTAGAGTTTCCCGGTAAGGCGACAGTGGAGCTGGTCGGCCTCCCATCGGGTGCTAAATCGACTACAGTTGAAATGACCAAAGACATGAAGGAGTTGGTTTTCCCTGTGACAACAGAGCCTGGGGCTAAGACCGGCCTGCACCGTACCTTGTTTTGCCGTATGACAGTTAATTATAGCGATACAACACTAACTCAAAGTTTTGGCGGCCGTGGCTCGCTTCGGATTGATCCCCCCCCTACTCCTCCCTCCATTAAGAAACCCAGCGTAGGAGAGTTGGGACAAATTGCACCTAAGACTGAAGAGAAGAAATAATATTTCAAATGAAGAAGCTGAAAACAACCTTAGCAATCCTCTTGGCCGTTCCGTTAACTTTAGTGGCCGCCCCGAAACAGTTGGTCGATGTGCAAGTGTATCCTAAGGAGGCGAATATATTTACCAAGCGTGGCAAACAGTCGCTTGTGGTTCAGGCAAAATATTCTGATAGTACGACCAAAGATGTAACAGCCGAGGCCAAATACACCTTTGCAGATGCAAAATTTGCCAAGATGGATAAAGCGACCATTTTGCCTGTGACTGATGGGGAGACTTCGCTGAAAATTGAGTTTGGAGGGCGCACAATGACCGTGCCGGTGAAAGTGGCAAAAGCGACTGAAGACCGGCCCGTTGTATTTAGCATGGACGTGATGCCAATCTTTACCAAGGGGGGGTGTAACGCTGGCAGTTGCCATGGCAGTACGCGAGGTAAGGACAAGTTTCGGTTGTCGCTATTTGGGTTTGATCCACAGCGTGATTATTTTTGTCTGACCCGCGAGGAATTGGGTCGGCGAATCAATATTGCCAGACCCGATGATGCACTCCTTATTGAAAAGGCGGTAGGTCGTGTGACACATACAGGAGGTAAACTCTTTGAAGAGAAGAGCTGGCTTTATGATACTTTGGTTGAGTGGCTTGCTGCTGGCGCTCCGAATGATCCGGCAAATACCCCCAAGGTGGTTGATTTGGAAATATACCCCAAACAGGCCGTTTTAGAAGGTGAGGGATCAAATCAACAGCTCACTGTTCGGGTTAAATATAGTGATGGGACTGATCGTGATGTGACTCGTGAGACTGTATTTATTTCCAATAATAGCCTTGCAGCCAAAGCAACTCCGGACGGGTTGATTACTAGCGGCAAACCAGGTGAATCATTTGTGATGGCCCGTTTTGACCAAATTACGACCGGTGTTCAAATTTTGTCCATTCCTGACTTGCCTGATTACAAGTTTCCCGATGAGCCGGCGGCTAACTACGTCGATACACTTGTTTATGCAAAACACAAAAAGGTACGTATTACTCCGAGCGGAATGAGTGATGACAATACTTTTATTCGCCGTGTCTACTTGGATGTGATCGGCAAGCTGCCGACTCCTGAGGTCGTTAATTCCTTTGTAGCTGACAAGACCCCTGATAAGCGCTCGAAGGTTATTGAGGATCTGCTAAACCGTCCTGAATTTGTGAAAATGTGGGTTATGAAGTGGGCTGAACTGCTTCAAATTAGAACTGATAACAACCGCTTTCAGTACAAGAATGCGATCCTTTATTTTGAGTGGTTGCGTGCTCAGTTTGAGCAGAATCGACCGATGAATCAAATCGTTCAGGAACTATTGGGCTCCAAGGGTGGTACCTTCAGTAATCCTGCGGGTAATTACTACCAGCTTCAACGCGACAGCAAGAAGTTGATGGAAAATACCGCACAGATTTTCATGGGGATGCGCATTCAATGTGCCCAGTGTCACAACCATCCGTTTGATCGTTGGACAATGGATGATTACTACAGTTTTGCGAATTTCTTCTCCCAGGTGGGGCGGAAAGGGAGCGAGGATAATCGGGAACAGATCATCTATAATTCAGGCAGCGGAAGCGTGCGACACATGGTTGGAAACCGGGACATGCCCCCCAAATTTCTTGGTGGTGAAGTTCCGGATGTGAAAGGTAAAGATCGGCGCGAAGTTCTGGCAAAGTGGTTGGCTAGCGATGATAATCCCTTCTTTGCAAAGAATATGGCGAATATCGTGTGGGGTCACTTCATGGGGATGGGGATTGTAGAGCCTGTGGATGATGTAAGAATCTCCAACCCTCCGAGCAATCCGGAGCTATTGGAGGAACTGGGCCAGCGCTTTGCGAAAAGTGGTTATGATTTCAAACAACTCGTTCGAGATATATGCAATTCACGCACCTATCAGCGAAGTGTGCAGAGCAATGAATCGAACAAGGAAGACACCCGTAATTTTGCCAAGGCGAGTATTCGCCGCATTCGCGCAGAAATATTACTAGATGTCATCAGCCAGGTTACCAATACCCAGAATAAATTTCGTGGGCTGCCAAGCGGGTCGAGTGCGGTGGAAATTGTTGATGGACGTACGAGTACATTCTTTCTCACTACTTTTGGACGGGCTTCACGTGACACAGTGTGTAGCTGTGAGGTCGCGCTGGAACCTAACTTGAGTCAGGCACTTCACCTGTTAAATGGTAGTACAGTGAATAGTAAATGTACACAGGGCGGAGTCGTAGCTAAAGCTCTCGAGGCAAAGAAAACGCCCGAAAAAGTCATTGAAGATTTATATGTGCTTTGTTTGGCGCGTAAGCCTTCAGAGTCAGAGAAAGAAAAACTCATGGCATTTGTGGGCGAGGAAGGCAGAAAGGATGTTGATGTTCTCAATGACTTGTTCTGGGCCATCCTAAACTCCAAGGAATTTATCTTTAATCACTAAACTGAGGGCTTAACAAATAAGGGGAAATTCAAACCGATGGTAACTCGGAAATTCAAATCTATCGCTATTGCTGGCGCATTGTTCGTTGGCTTCACTGTGAGTGCTGCCGATAAGGTGACCTATGAGGATCATATTTTACCGATCTTCCGCAACAGCTGTCTGAAATGCCACAATGCGGACAAGATGAAGGCAGATCTGGATATTTCGACCTATGCCGCCCTCATGAATGGCAGTGGCAATGGCGAGATCGTTGCTGGAGGTGATGCTGATTCGAGCCTGCTTTATCAAGTTGTGACGCATGCCGAAGAGCCGACAATGCCGCCTAACGGCAAGCTTGGCGATAAGGACATTGCCGCCATTAAGGCATGGATTGCAGGCGGGTTGCTTGAGAATAGTGGATCCAAGGCTCTTATGGCTAATAAACCCAAGGTTAATCTGGCTTTGGATCCTGACTCGCTCGGCAAAAGACCCGATGGGCCACCCCCTATGCCAGTGGAAGCTTTCTCCCTCGATCCCTATGTTCGTACTGCACGCACCAGTATTTCTACTGCCATGGCCGTCAGTCCTTGGTCTCCCTTGATTGCCATTGGGGGCCAACGGCAGGTGCTTTTATATAATACAGACAGTCTAACCATAGCTGGGATTATTCCTTATGAAGCGGGATACCCTCATAGCTTAAAATTTTCAGGCAACGGGAAATTGTTGGTTATCGGTGGTGGTCGAGGTGCAAATATTGGGCATTCAACTGTTTGGGATATTACCAAGGGAGAGAAAATCTTGCAGGTAGGTGATGATTTGGATGCAGTCATGGCCAGTGATATCAGCCCCGATCAACGTTTTATTGCTCATGGCGGTCCGGACCGTTTCTTGCGTATCTTTTCCACTGAAACCGGTGAGGTCGTTCACAAGATCAAGAAGCATACCGACTGGGTGACGGCTGTTCGATTTAGCGTTGATGGCAAGTACGTTGCCAGCGGTGATCGCAATGGAGGTTTGCATGTGTGGGAGACCGAGCCTGGGGGTCGTGTTTGCTCTTTCAGCCACGGGAACCGTGTAGTGGGTTTTGAGTGGGCATCAACCAATATCGTGGTTTCAGCCAGTATGGATGGGACTGCCAAGATTTTTAATGTCGATGAGGCTCGGCAATTAAAGAGTTGGAGTGCTCATGGCGGCGGCGCCTCTTCAATTGCGCGTTCAATGAACGGTATGCTGGTAACCAGTGGCCGAAATAAGAGGGCTACACTTTGGGATGCGAATGGTGCTGCCAAACGTTCCTTTACTTTTCCTGGCGACATACC
>CAZHJW010000027.1:0-19521 GCA_964533265.1 uncultured Pedosphaera sp. | reverse complement strand
CGAGATTGTTCCCATAACTGCTGAAGAAGCTGCTGATATTATTGATAATGCGATTCGCAAAAAACTCAAGAAATATAGCGGTAGACTCACCGAGGTGGATTTGGAAAAGGTGTCATCCCTAAGCTTAAGCCCACCAAAAGAAACAGAGAAATGGTCCTATATCTATACCTATTCCGAGCTTAAAAACCATCGGCCCATCTGGTGGGGCAGGGAAGGCCTAAGTGAATTGGCGAAGCTAAAGAAGTTCCAGAACCTTAAAGGGATGGCCTTGGTTGGATGTGAAGGAATAACCGACGATGGTATGAGGGAATTAGTTAAGCTGCAGCAGTTATCTTATCTCAATCTAGAAGGAACCGCCGTAACGATCACTGGCCTAAAACAGATTTCAAAACTAAAAAATCTTTCCAATCTAAACTTATGGGGGAGTGGAATAACCGATGAAGGCCTTAAGGAGGTGGTCAAGCTAACGGAGCTAAAAAAACTTAACTTGAATAACAACGAAATATCGGACGTGGGGCTTAAGGAAATAGCCAAGCTCACCCAGTTAACTTCGCTTAGTATTACATCCGATTATGCAACAGAAGCGGGCCGTGATGAACTGCAAAAGGCGTTGCCGAATTGTGAAATGTGGTTTGGGTGTCCTTGAGGGTTGATTCTTAAAACCTCCGATTCTTTCCTCTCGGCTCAAATAAGAAATATTTCTACTTGGACAGTAAATGTCCAACCCATGCTGTAATGCTGTGCGCCATAGATTAATTCAAAAAATCAAGGAGCATAAAAATGTACAACGAACTGAATAAACAAATGGAACTGGGTTTTAATTCACCAGCAATCAATCGCCGTATGCAACCGCGTCGACGCCGGCGTCTACCGCAGGCCGGCTGGTGGTTTGATCAAATCCGCAGAATGATTGGTTCTGATGAGGTTCATCCCATCTCCCGGCCCATTCAAACACGCTTCCCGTTTCCTCCTCGCCATAAAGTGTGTAATTCGGCCTGAAACGCCCCTCAGTACACCCCTTTTTGGGGTTTGCATGGAGAATGGCTTTCGCGGTAGAACTCGCCATCCGCTTGGGCGGGTTGGATGAGTAAAAACCTGGTGGAAATCTATGACACCACCCTGCGTGATGGTACACAGGGTGAAGGAGTGAGTTTTTCAGTCGCCGACAAATTGCGAGTAGCTGAAAGACTTGATGACTTTGGTGTGCACTACGTGGAAGGGGGCTGGCCGGGAAGTAACCCAAAGGATATTGAATTCTTCAAGGAAGCCGCCAAGCGCAAATGGAAGAATGCCCAGATTGCCGCCTTTGGTTCCACGCGTCGTAAGAAGATTGCGGCTAAGGATGATCCTCAGGTAAAGCTCCTTATTGATGCCAAGACACCGGTGGTAACCATCTTCGGCAAGACATGGCTCTTACATGTAAAAGAAGTGCTGCGCACCACGCCTAAGGAAAATCTGGCAATGATTGGTGACACCATTGCGTTCCTGAAGAAAAAGGGGCGTAAAGTAATCTATGATGCTGAGCATGCTTTGGACGGTTACAAGGATGATCCGGAGTACGCACTGGCCACATGGAAGGCGGCAGGGGAGGCCGGTGCTGATTTTGTGGTCTTATGTGATACCAATGGAGGGACTCTTCCCAGTGAAGTGGCCGAGATTACGGCTACTGCGCGCAGGGAGCTTTCGTGTCCGATTGGAATTCACACCCATAACGATATTGGGTTGGCGGTGGCCAATTCCATTGTTGCAGTAGAACAGGGGGCGACTCAGGTGCAGGGAACCATTAATGGCTACGGGGAGCGTACCGGCAACTGCAATCTAATCAGTGCGATCCCCAATATCACTATTAAGATGGGCAGACGCTCTATTCCCAAGGCACGCATCAAAAAGTTGGCCGATCTTTCCCGTTTTGTCGATGAGGTGGCCAATTTAATCCCTGACCTTCGCCAGCCATGGGTTGGGGGAACGGCTTTTGCCCACAAGGGAGGGATGCATGTGAACGCAGTGCAAAAGGTGGCCCATAGTTTTGAACATGCCGACCCGGATACGGTTGGTAATCGACGTCGCATTCTGGTCAGTGATCTGGCCGGTCGTAGCAATATTGTCATGAAGGCTCAGGAGATGGGTATCCGTATTGATAATGACACGCCTGAATTGAAAGCAATCCTTGCCAGAGTGAAGGAGCAGGAGCATTTGGGTTATGATTACGAGGGCGCAGAAGGATCTTTGGCGCTGCTGATCCGAAAGGCATTGGGCCGTGTGGAGCCGGCATTTCACCTGGAGGCTTACCACGTTTCTTCCCGGGGGGATGCCGATGAACATGTATGTGAGGCGACGGTGAAAGTGACTGTGGATGGAGATTCTGCCCACACCGTTGCCGATGGCGATGGGCCGGTTAATGCCTTGGACCAGGCTTTGCGCAATGCACTGCGCGGGTTTTATCCTGTGCTGAAACAAGTGAAGCTTACGGACTATAAGGTGCGTATCTTGAACTCCTCGCGCGGATTTGGCACTGCTGCCAAGACGCGTGTCTTGATTGAATCGACCGATGGCAAGGACCGCTGGTATACGGTGGGCGTGAACGAAAATATTATTGATGCCAGCCTGCAGGCTCTGTTGGACAGCATTGAATTTCGCCTGTTGAAGAAATAACCCTCTTTAAAGATACCTTAATTCCAATATCCATGGCGGAAATTCCCAAGGCATACGAACCGCAGACAGTTGAAGACAAGTGGTATGCGTTCTGGGAGAAGAACGACTGCTTTAAGGCGGACTCGCAGCGCGTTAGTGATAAGCGCCCCGCCTATTCAATAGTCATTCCGCCCCCCAATGTTACAGGCGTGCTGCACATGGGGCATGTCCTCAACAATACCATTCAGGATATTCTTGCCCGAAAGGCGCGCATGGATGGCAAAGAGGTGTTGTGGTTGCCGGGCACAGACCACGCAGGTATTGCCACGCAAAGCGTCGTGGAGCGCAAGCTTATCAAGGAAGGGGTGATGCGACATCGTGACGATCTTGGGAGGGAGAAGCTGCTTGAGCACATCTGGGAGTGGAAGGAAAAACACGGCGGCATCATCATTGAACAACTTAAGAAACTGGGAGCTTCCTGTGATTGGTCACGCCTACGTTTCACCATGGATGAGGAATACACAAAATGTGTGCAGCGCGTCTTTGTGGATCTTTATCAAAAAGGTCTCATATACCGTGGTAAGCGCATGGTGAACTGGTGCCCTAAATCTTTGACCGCTCTTTCTGATGAGGAGGTCATTATGAAGGAGCAGAATAGCCAGCTCTTTTATTTCAAGGTGCAGGTGGTTGAGGAATCAGAAACGTGGCTTGAGATTGCGACTACCCGGCCTGAAACTATTCCCGGAGATACGGCCATCGCTGTGAATCCTAAAGATCCACGTTACGGCCATCTGGTTGGGAAACACGCCATTCGGCCGTTACCTATTGAGAATCAGGCGCACCTTCCGATTGTAGCTGATGAACATATCGATATCGAGTTTGGTACGGGTGTATTGAAGGTGACTCCTGCACATGACAAGGCTGACTTCGAGATCGGTCAGCGTCATGGAGTGGAGGCTATTGAGGTAATTGATGCGGGCGGCAGGATGAACGATTTAGCAGGGCAAGAATTGACGGGACTGGATCGATTTGAAGCCCGTAAGACCGCCTCCTCACAGCTCGAGGAGTTAGGCGTGCTCACGAAGATTGAGGAGTACAAAAATAGTGTCGGGTTCAGTGAGCGTGCTGATGTTCCGGTTGAGCCACGCTTATCTGAACAGTGGTTTTTAAAATACCCAAGCCAGGATCAGTCGCGCTCGAGTGTAGCAGATGGCACGATGAAATTTTATCCGGAACGTTGGACTAAAACCTATGACTACTGGATGGGGGGGCTTCAGGATTGGTGTATCAGTCGTCAACTCTGGTGGGGGCACCGAATTCCGGTGTGGTATCGGGGTGAAGATATTCACTGCGGGTTGGAAGCGCCCGAAGGTGATGGCTGGGAGCAGGATTCGGATGTACTCGATACCTGGTGTAGCTCTTGGCTTTGGCCTTTTGCCACGATGGGCTGGCCTGAGGAGACTGAGACGCTAAAGAAGTTTTATCCTACCGCTGATCTTGTTACCGGCCCAGATATCATTTTTTTCTGGGTCGCTCGCATGATTATGGCTGGCTACGAGTATCGGGGTGAGTTGCCTTTTCGCAATGTCTACTTCACTGGGATCATTCGAGACAAGAAGGGCCGTAAGATGTCCAAGAGTCTTGGTAATTCTCCAGATCCTTTGGAGTTGATCGCCAAATATGGGGCGGATGCTCTGCGCTTCGGAACTATGCGCAGTGCGCCGCAGGGACTGGATGTACTTTTTGATGAGAAGGATGTTGAGCTTGGGCGTAACTTTGCCAATAAACTTTGGAACGCCTGTCGGTTCCGCCAGATGCAGGGCGGGGAGAGTGAGGGGGAGATTGATCCGGCGCTGCTGAACAGTGATGATAAATGGATTCTATTACGGCTCGACCAGGCTGTCACTGAGGTGACTGCTGCGTTTGAGGCCTACCGGTTTACTGATGCTACGGGAGCTCTATATAGGTTCTTCTGGAGCGAGTTCTGTGACTGGTATGTGGAATCGTGTAAGGCGACCTTTTTCGGTAAAGATGCTGCACGTAAAGCCAATGTATTGGCAGTGTTTGATTTTGTTATGGGTCATGCGCTACGCCTGTTTCATCCGTTTTTGCCATTCATCACTGAGGAGCTTTGGCATGGGTTAGGTTGTTCGGAAGGTTTGCCTGAGGAGCAGGGAGGGAAGACCATTATGAGTGCACATTGGCCGCAGGCATTCGGTGATGATTTTAAGGCGCATTATGGACTGGAGGAGACAGTGGTTGATCTGATTGCGGCCAAACACGAACTTGTGATTGGAGGTCGCAACTTGCGCACTATCGGCAATATTCCTTTTGCCAAGAAAGTGGATTATATTCTTAAGCCGGCCGGTGAATTAGATCCATATGAAGTTGAAGTGGTTCAAAGTTTGCTTAATGCGGAGTCTTTGCAGGTCGACAAGGAATACGCTCCGCGCAAAGGCACGCCAGCTGCGCGTTCGGCTTTGGGTGAGTTATATCTGCCATTAGATGGGGTCATTGACGTGGAGGCTGAGAAAGTACGATTGGAGGCCCAGTTGGAGAAAATTTCCAAGGAGATCAAAAAGGCCAGTGCCAAGCTTAATAACCCCAAATTCACAGAGCGCGCCCCTGAGGATGTTTTGCAGGAGGCCAAAGACCGTCTGGCGGAGTGGCAACAGAAGGAGGGGCAAATGCGCGAATCCATCGAGTATCTTTCAGATGCCTGATAGGCGATATGGCTGGCTTAGTTAAACAACTTCTCCAGCCGGTTGTCATCATTTGGATCATTCTCATCGCCATGTGCGTATGGCAGCTAATAAAAAAGGAGTATCGCTGGTCTTTAATTAATGGCTGTCTGGTCTCGTTCATGTTCCTTTTCGGTAGCACGCCGCTCTCAGGATGGCTGATTGACACACTGGAAAAGCCTTATTTGAATATTTTGCTAGACGATAATGCCACCGCTGATGCTGTTGTAGTCCTAGGCGGATACACTTCAGGCGGGGATGAGGAATTGACTGGTATAGATGCTAATGATTCGTTTGATCGAATCTTGACGGCGATTGAATTGATTAGAGAAGGCAGAGCGGATCGGTTGTACGTAGGTGGAGGGATGACAGGAACAGGCGAGAACAAAAAATCAGAACACAGCGTGATTGAGCCTTGGATTAAACGTTGGGATTTAACGGATGTGCCTGTCGATACTCTTGGAGATGCAGGCAATACCTACGGTGAATCACAGGCGGTCAAAAAGCTGATGGATGACAACGGGTGGAGTAAAATATTTTTAGTGACATCAGCTTCGCATATGCCGAGATCCCAAGCTGTGTTTGAATCATCTGGGGTAAAAGTGATTCCAGTAGCATGTGATTTTAAGAGTATTCCTCTTTCGCGTTGGACTTTTTTTCCTTCAAGTTGGCGGCTCGATAAGTTGAGAGTATTTTTAATCGAAAAAGCAGGGTGGTTGTATTACCGCACAAAGGGTTGGATCCGTTTGGAGGCCTTGTCTAAGAAATGAAAAGATCAGATATTAACGCGGCTTTAACATGTGCCGAAGCTGTATCCCGAAAGGTTGGTGTGTTTCTCAAGGGAAAATTGCGTGCTCACAAACGTATTAATCAACAGACGGCGCATGATATCAAGCTGGAATTGGATGATCGCAGCCAGCGGATGATTGAGAGACAGTTGCTCAAAGTATATCCGGAGGTGGCCATCTTGGGGGAGGAAGGAGTGGTGGGGAATCCGGAGTCTGAATGGCGTTGGGTGGTTGATCCGATTGATGGCACAGTTAATTTCAGTCGAGGTCTGCCTCATGCTTGTGTGTCAATTGCGCTGCAACAGCGCCTGCCTGAATCCAAAGGACATTGGGATGATTACACGACCGAAATGGGTGTTATTTATGATCCTTTTCTCGATGAAATGTGGACAGCGAAGAGTGGAGGCAAGGCCAAACTGAATGGGAGAGCAATCAAGGTAAGTGAGACAGATAATTTGGAAAGTTCCGTGGTCTCAATTGGCTTTGCCAAGAGTAAGACCACGATGAAAAAGAATTTACCGCTTTTTACTCGCCTTTATCAACGGGTTCTCAAAGTGCGCCTGATGGGGAGTGCGGCATTGGCGGTTGCCTGGACTGCGGCTGGTCGCCTTGACGCATACCGCGAGAATGGCATCCACCTGTGGGACATTGCAGCCGGTGGGCTTATTCTGGAATGTGCCGGTGGTGAGTTTTGGCGCAAACCTTTGCGAGGAAAGTATACCTATGAATTGATTGCCAGTAATGGCCGGTTGCGTAAGCGGATCGAAAAGATGCTTTAAAGGCGGCAAGCCTTTGCGAAAGCACGGAATGGCTTAAGAAATTCCGGATATTTTTCCCATAACCTTTCGGGATGGAATTGTATTCCCAAAAGAAAAGACCCGGTTTTGGCCTCCTCTTCATTTAGTTCAATGGATTCAATGATTCCGTCACGACTTTTGCCTGTAGCCCGCAACATGGGAGCCAATTCTCCGACTGCCTGGTGATGGGCGGTGTTTACCTTAAGTGTCCGTTTCTTGAATATCCGGTGCATTAGGCTTCCGGGAGTGATGTCAATATCGTGAACCGGTCGGTGTGCTTGTTTTTTACGGCTATGATTGAGTGAGTTGGGGCGTTCTAGAGGGATGTCAGTAACCATGCCTCCTCCTAGAGCGACATTCAGCACTTGCGGGCCGCGGCAAATGGCTAGCAGTGGCTTATTTTGCTGAAGAGCCTGTTCGATCAAAAGGAACTCGGATAAATCTCGTTGGGGATCGACGCCTCCGGCAGTGGACTTAATCTTTTTGGGCAGATTTGGATCATAGAGGTCCGGCTGAAGGTCATCTCCACCTGTTAACATTACCCCGTCGGTTCGAGAAACCATATCCCGGATGATTTTCTTGTTGGATAAATTCGGCATCAACACCGGTGCAGTTCCGGCCTTGGCTAGAGTCTGTGAGTACCAATGGGATAGGCTGGTGGACCAATCCTTAAATTCAGCTCCCTTCTGCTCGTTCATGGTGGATACCAGAATTACGGGTATTTTACTCATGGTTTAGCTTCTGGGTAATGCTCTTTAATTGTGCTAATGAGTCGGTCTTCCTCGATCTCAGGAATGAGGTTGCGTTGGATTCGACGACGGACCGAATCGAGTAGTTCAATCCAGTCCTCTAAATCCGGATTTTTGTAATCGGCCCAGTTATCAAATTTTTGAGCCCGGATACGGAAGAGCCACCGGTTGCCTAGTTTACGGGCGGAAACCTGAATTTTTTCACCGTTTACATCTCGGCGTTTCCAGCCTATCTCGCCCTTATTGGCCATTCTATTCGGGTAATTCCAAGCTGGCCACTGCGTGGGCAGCCATTCCTTCACCTCGCCCGACAAATCCCATTGTTTCATTGGTAGTGGCTTTGATGCCGATGTCTTTTGGCTGCACTCCGAGTGCAGTGGCGATATTATTTTTCATGTCCGGAACATAGGGCGCGATCTTCGGTGCTTCAGCAATTAACATGGCATCAATGTTAACCACACGGCCGCTACGTTTTTCAACTTGGCGCGCAGCTTCCTCGAGGAAAAATTTACTGGAGGCATCCTTCCACTGTGGGTCGCTGGGTGGAAAGAAGGACCCTATATCACCTTCGCCGAGAGCCCCAAGAACTGCGTCACATATGGCATGCATTATGACGTCGGCATCGGAATGGCCATCAAGACCTCGATCATGCGGGATCTCCACGCCTCCAAGGATAAGTGGTCGCCCGGTTTTAAGTTGATGGACATCATAGCCCAAGCCTACGCGATTCATCGTACAAATTGTAAGGGGCGAAAGGGCATGGCTCAATATTTACCGTCGCGCACTTCAAAATGGGTGGGCTTTCCGTGGCTGCGACCCTCTAATTTTGTCCAGTGCGCGGTCCATTGTAGCATGGTGTTGAGAGAAGTTTTCGGTTCGCCAAAAAGTTCAATGGCTTTAGTCGGGTTATTAAGCCAGGCGGATTCGGATTCGGTATTGCTGAACTGAACCTCGCGTTCTAGAAGTTCGCCTAGTTGTTCAGCTGCGTCACGGACTGAAGAAGCGCCCGGGCATGTGAGGTTCAGGATATTGGGAGGATTAGTGCAGTGCTTGAGACTCCGTAGGATTCGTTCATTGGCGTCGCCTTGCCAGATGCAGTTGAAGTAGCCCATGGCGAGGTCGACGGGTTTGCTTTTCCAGATGTTTTGCGCAATATCGTGCAGCACGCCGTACCGGAGATCGATTGCGTAATTTAGGCGGATGAGCGCGACGTTGATCCCATGTTTACGTGCGTGATATTCGAATATCCGTTCTCGTGCCAGACAGGCGCTTGCGTATTCCCCGATAGGTTCAGGAGAGGTTTCCTCTGTGGCTCCGCCACTGGCGATCGGGACCAATGGGTAAACACAACCGGTTGAAAGTGCGACGATACGGGATTGGGCATACCGTTCACAGGCGTGTGAGGGAACGAGTGTATTCAGTGCCCAAGTCAAACCGGGGTTGTCCTCAGTTCCGAATTTTTGGCCGACCAGATATATGACATTTTTTGAGTCAGGGAGCGAAGACCATTGATCGGCCTCAGCCAGGTCGGCGGTGACCGTCTGGACTCCATTGTTTTCCAACCATTGGCGAGTGGTTTCGTTGGAATACCGACTGGTGGCGATGACCTCGAGGGGGTGGCCCGCGGTATCGGCTGCGTGCTTGGCGAGTACAGCAAGCGTGGGCCCCATTTTTCCGCCAGCACCGAGAATTACCAGTGGACTGCTGACACTTGATATAAACTCTCTTAGGGCTGGGGAAGGTTGCGTGAGAACACCATCCAACTGTGATTCATCAGTAATGGTGTCAGGTGGTGCATCCATAAGAAAAGATGGTCGGGACGGCAAGATTCGAACTTGCGACATCCTGCTCCCAAAGCAGGCGCGCTACCAGACTGCGCTACGCCCCGAACGCCCGCCTTATACGGTATGATTGCCTGCGGCTCAATGACGAATTGAATTGCGCCGAGCCGCTACCCCTGTTTTAGTCTGCCGCTTCATGCCATTTAGCAAACTCGGACTTTCCAAACCGATCCTCGAAGGAGTTAAGGCCATGGGCTGGAGCGATCCTTCACCAATCCAGTTGCGGGCTATTCCATTGATTTTGGAGGGTAAAGATGTGATTGGAAGTGCCCAAACCGGTACTGGAAAGACGGGGGCTTTCGCCTTGCCTATTTTGAGCAAACTTGGCAAGCCCAACGGCAAATCCAGGGCGCTTATTCTTGAACCTACCCGTGAATTAGCATCTCAGGTCGAAACGGCCGTTCGGGATTACGCTCGATTTACCGATCACGAGGTTGCGGTAATCTATGGCGGGGTAGGCTATGGAAAGCAGGTTGATGCCCTCAAAAATGGTGTGGATATCATCGTAGCTACTCCTGGTCGCTTACTGGATCATATGCAACAGGGTGTTGCGAAGCTGGGCAATATTGAATTTGTGGTCCTTGACGAGGCGGATCGGATGTTGGACATGGGATTTTTGCCTGATGTGAAACGCATTTTAGAGAAGTGCCCGAAAGAACGGGTAACCTCACTCTTTAGTGCGACCATCCCGCCCGCAATTGAAACACTAATTTCATGGGCCATGCGTGATCCTGAGACTATAGAGATCGGCATGCGACGTTCGCCGGCCGAGACAGTGAAGCACGTGATCTATCCGGTGGCCGAAAAGCAAAAGACAGAACTACTTTTTGCGGTGCTTAAGAGTGTGGATTTTGATTCGGCTATTATTTTTTGCCGAACCAAGCATGGGGCGGATCGCGTTGGGAATCAGCTGAAACGGGAGAATCATGCTGTGGCGATTTTGCATAGTGACAGGACTCAGCGGGATCGAGAAAATTCATTAAAGGGCTTCCGGGATGGTAAATTTGAAGTGTTGGTGGCTACCGATATCGCCAGTCGAGGCTTGGATATATCCGGCGTGAGTCATGTGGTTAATTATGATGTGCCGCAGCATCCTGAGGATTATGTGCATCGTATCGGACGTACGGGCCGGGCAGAGGCCACCGGGGATGCCTTTACATTAATGGTTGCTGAGGATGTGCAACATGTGGACGCCATAGAGCGTTTTATCGGTACGAAAATCGAAAGAGCTAAACTAGAGGGATTTGATTACCGTTATACCACTATTCTGGATGAGAAACGCTTTACCGGTGTCAGCGTGCGTGATCGTAAAATGAAAACCGCACGTGTCGGCAAAGGGCAGCACTTCGGTTTTGGAGGAAGACGACGGAGGCGTTAACCACGTTTTCGATTCAGCTCCTTGTGTAATTTTGCCAAGGGGAGGGTGTTGATGACATCCGCCTTGGTCAGCCAGCCTTTGCGAGCGACATCGGTTCCGATTTTCAGAAAACCGGCATGTTCATTGCGGTGGGCATCGCAGTTGATGACGCACTTCACCCCCTTACTCTTGGCATACTGCCAGTGTCGCCAGTCTAGATCTAGTCGGTAAGGGTTGGCGTTGAGTTCAATCCAGGTACCGGTTTCGGCACACGCATCAATCACTGCTATCTGGTTAAGTTTTTGAGGGGCGCGTTCGAGGAGTAGTCGCCCGCTTAAATGTCCAATCATATGCACATTTGGGTTTTCGACGGCCTTGATCAGGCGGTTAGTGTTGTCCTTTTCCTCACTGCCAGCCACGTGCATGCTGGCGACCACGACATCAAGTTGGTTCAAAAGGTCGTCACCAAAATCCAGCCCTTTTTTGAGGACATCCACCTCAATACCGGAGAGCAGCCGGAAATCGTTGTCCTCATCCTCTAGCTTTTGATTAAGAACGCCGATTTCCTTGAGTTGCTTCTTTACCCTTTCTGAATCCAAGCCATTGGCTTGGAATGAGGCTTTGGAGTGGTCGGTAATGGCCCAGTAAGCAAGACCCAGACCGCTCATGTGTCCAGCAATTTCCTCCAAAGTTTCCTGGCCATCACTCCAATTGCTGTGATTGTGGAGCGATCCCTTAAGATGAGTCCATTCAATGAGATTGGGTATTTTATTGTTTTCAGCCGCTTCGAATTCTCCTCGATCTTCACGTAATTCAGGAGGCACGTAAGCGAGGTCCAGTGCGGCAAAAATATCCTCCTCCGTTTTACACTTCAGGCGCAACTGTGGGTCCCGGGTTTCCTCACTTGACTTAAATAGTCCGTATTCATTAAGACGCAGACCTCGGGAAATAGCGCGGCTTCGCATAACTATATTGTGCTCCTTGCTGCCGGTGAAATAGGCAAGGGCACTGGCAAATTCAGAATCATCGACTACACGCAAATCCGCCTGAATGCCTCCCTTTAGTAAAACACTTGCCTTGGTATTACCTGAGGCCAGTACGCTTAAGATGCCTTCCTGGCCAGTAAAGGCGCTGATGATATTCTCACTTTTTTTGGCTGACGCCAAAAAATCAATATCTCCGCTAACCTCCTTGCCTCGGCGTAGGCTGCCGGCGATGTCACATCGTATTACATCTGGATGTGTGCGTAAGTCATCCAAAATGGGTTCTGCAACCAGTAACATCTTGTGGCGGTGATGATGACTGGCGTGTTGGCGTTTGAATTCTATCCCTTCAAGAATTTTCTCCTCACTTTTTTTACCGAAACCATCCAGTTCAGCCACCTTGCCTTTCTTGCAGGCGCTTTCGAGTTGCTTGACCGTTTTTATTTTTAGTTTTTCGTGAACGGCTTTCACCTTTTTAGGACCCATGCCGGTTATGTCCAGCATCTCGATCAAGCCCGGAGGGATGGATGCCTTGAGCTCGTCGTAGTATTCAAGCTCACCGGTTTCCACCAGTTCAGTGATTTTGTCGACCAAGGCAGCCCCGATCCCCTTGATATCACCCAACCGTTCTTCCTTAATAAGCGTTTCCAGTGGTTCAGTTAGGCCTTCTAGAATTCGTGCTCCATTGACATAGGCACGAGTTTTGAAGGGGTTCTCTCCCTTTAGTTCGAGGAAAACTCCGATTTCCTTTAAAACTGAAGATACCGCATCCTTGTCCATGCGGCTTCTTAGATGGATTACTTCTGCTTTTTTGGCAATGAGGCCTTATGCGCACTGTGCTTCTTGAGAAAAGTGATGATTAGATTGGCCCCTGGGTCATTGCGGTCGGCAAGGTTGGCCCGGATATCATTGTGTGTACGGTTTTTGAGTTCATGGATCTCCACATTCCTATGCTTGGCCTTTATGAGTGCATCGTACATTTCCTGATTCTGTTTCTTGCGGTCAGGCGTATCGTGTTCGGCATGTATCAATAATAGGGGTGGTGCAGTCTTGCTTGCGTGATGCAAGGGAGAAGCCGTGCGGTATATCTTTGGGTCTTCACCCCATATCCCTTTTCTGCGTTGTGCACCGAGACGGCTTACGTCCATGAGTCCGCTTATGGGGATGGCGCCGCGAATGGCATTACTTTTGAGTCCGTGCTTCTTGAGAAAGGAATCATTGGTGGCCAATAAAGCCGTCAAGTGGCCGCCAGCTGAGCCGCCGACTACAAAAATGAGATTTGGATTACCGCCCTTGCCGGCAATATTGTTGTGCACCCACGCAAATGCTTGGGCTACATCTTGGATTTGTGTTGGATATTTTGCCTGTGGGTAAAGCCGGTAATTTACTGAAGCTACCCCGTACCCCTCTGCGACAAATCGTTTGGCTACTTCAGTGATCTTGGATTTATCGCCGCTATGCAGCCCGCCGCCATGAATCCACAGGAGAGTGGCAAATCCCGTGGTTTTGGGGAGGTAAAGATCGAGTTTGTTCCAGCCCTTGCTGTCCTTGGAATCCTTCCGGTAGACGATGTCACGCAAGATGCGGATAGTATTGGGCTTGGGTACTACTGGGTTGATGGGTCCAGTGGGATTGGAATTCTCCTTGGCAGACAGCTTTTGGGCTACCCGTTCAATTTCAGCCTTATCAAGGAACCCATCCTTATTGCGGTCGGCCTGGGCAAACTTGAACTTGGCAAAACTGGCCGGCACTTCCTCACGTGAGAGTTTGCCGTCTTTATTACGGTCACGCTTTGCAAATTTTGCCGGCAGAGTGTCTGCTGATAGGGCAGGGAGGGTTAGTGCCAGTAAGGTTATAGGGCTAAGTAGTTTCACTGGGTTCATGTTAATATGAATTAATCCATGGTCAATAAAGGGTGGCAGTACAAATAAATTGGCCACAAGCCAATCCTTGGCTTAATTTCGTGGCTATGAAAGCCACCCTGATTACTTTACTGGCATTGGGTTTGTGTTTCCCGGTAGTGGAAGCGAAAGCAAAGCAGCCTAATATTGTTGTGATCATGGCTGATGACGCGGGCTTTTCAGATTTTGGTTGTTACGGTGGGGAGATTGAGACACCAGCACTAGATAAACTGGCAGCCAATGGGTTGCGCTTTTCCCAATTTTATAACACCGGTCGTTGTTGCCCCTCGCGTGCGGTACTTTTAACCGGTGTATACCAACATCAGGCCGGCATGGGGCATATGGCTAAGGATCGGGGCATTCCCAGTTATAGTGGCACTATCCTGCCTCATGTGCCCACCTTGGCTGAGCGTCTCAGGAAGGGCGGATACCGCACGATGATGACCGGCAAGTGGCATCTGGGTACCGAGCCGGCGCAATCACCCGTTGCCCGCGGGTTCGATCGCTTTTATGGCACACGTAACTTTATCGATTCCTATTTTACGGTACTCAAGCACTGCCCGGTTTTTCTCGATGACAAGGAAGTGCTGCCGGGCACCGAGACGCCCGTAAACCATCTGCATCCTGATCAGGAATGGTACACCACTGATGTCTTTACTGATTATGCGCTGCACTTCATTGATGAATCCTTTAAGAAGTATCCTGATAAGCCTTTCTTTTTGTACGTGGCTCATAATGCACCTCATTTTCCACTGCATGCCCGGGAAGAGGACACAAAAAAATATCGCGGACGATTTCGGGATGTGGGTTGGGATAAGCTGCGCCAGAAACGTTATGAGCGGATGGTGAAAATGGGGTTAATTAAAAAAGACTGGGCTCTTTCGCCTTTGGACGTTCCCAAATGGGAAACCTATAACGAGAAGCTGCGTGATGAGCTGGATTTTAAGATGTCACTCTACTCAGCTATCATTGACCGGATGGACCAGAATATTGGTCGGATTGTGGAGAAACTTAAATCCGCTGGTCAGCTCGATAACACGCTCTTTATGTTTATGGTCGATAACGGTGTGCCCGGTACCGGCGTGCATGATTGGCGTGGGCTCTTTGCCAAGAGTGGAAGGCATCCTGAAACGCGTGTGGATAATTACGCCGAGTGGGGGAGGCGCGGCGGTTGGTCTTCCAGTTCAGGGCGCGGCTGGGCGAACCTGAGCAATGCACCTTTCAGGATGTATAAGCGCTACACCCACGAGGGTGGGGTGGCTACCCCCTTGATTGTGCACTGGCCGGCAGGGGTGAAAGCAAAAGGAGCTTTAAGGCACGATCCCAGTCATCTGATCGATATTGCGCCTACCTGCCTTGCTGCAGCGGGTTTAGAGGGAGGGGGGATGGAGGGGGAAATTTTACTGCCAGTATTTGCCAAGAATCAAAAAAAGGAGCGCACACTCTTTTGGGAACATGAAGGTAACCGGGCTGTGCGCAAGGGAGATTACAAACTGGTGGCGATGCATAATACCCCGTGGGAATTGTATGACATGAGTAAGGACCGTAGTGAACTTAAGGATTTATCAAGTTCCATGCCCAAGAAGACTGAAGAACTTAGAGCAGCTTGGGAATCCTGGGCCAAGCGCGTAGGGGCTATGCCTTGGGATGAAGTGAACGTGAAGAAGAAAAAGAAGAAATGAAAAATACATTAATCCTTACATTGACGCTGTTGTCTTTAACTCCCTGTTTTGCAGGTGCAAAAGATTATGCCGTGGTGGTCTCGAAGGCGACTCACGCAAATAAGGACTGGCAACCGGTGGTCAATGCACTGGTGAAAAAGCACAAGGCGAAGGTTATTAAATATGAGGGCAATATAGGCGATGTATTGGGTAAACTGCGCGAACAATTCCCTCGCTACACATGTTTTGTCGCCACGCCCAAGGAGGCGACGGGGGCTTTTGTAACGCAGGTGCACCAGCTCACGCGCAAGCTGGATGAAGACCCCTACACCGACACATTTTGGGGAGTACTCACCGGCTATGATGCGGCCAACGCACTGGCCATCGCAAAACATGCCAAGCCGCTCACGGTGCGTAAGGTGGCCTCAGGTACTGAGATTGCTCTCGAATGCGTTACCGAAGGCTTGTGGTACGACGAATTGGTGAAGAACAAGTTTGTGCGTAAAAAACCCGGAGGCGAGGCTGAGCAACTGCGTGGCCCCGATGACACGACTGAGGCTTTTGCCAAGGTGCTGGCCGATTATCAGCCGGATCTCTTCATCACCTCCGGCCACGCCACTGAAGGCGGTTGGCAGATTGGGTTTCGTTATCGCAATGGTTTTTTAAAATCAAAGGCTGGCCAGATTTTTGGTCAGGATACGCGATTCAAACATATTGAGATTAATTCGCCCAACCCCAAGGTGTACCTGCCCATTGGCAATTGCCTGATGGGTAACATCAATGGGCCTGACGCAATGGCGTTGGCCTGGATGAATGACATCACTGTGATGCAGATGATCGGCTACACCAAGCCGACTTGGTTTGGTTATCAGGGCTGGGGTGTATTGGATTATTACGTGGAACAACCCGGGCGTTACACGCTCACAGAGGCCTTTTTTGCCAACAACCATGCGCTTATTCATCGCTTAGGCGATTCAGCTACCCCTTCGCGTGACAGGCAGGGCCTGCAGTTTGACCGTGATGTGGTTGCCTTTTATGGAGACCCCAAGTGGTCCGCTAAGCTTGCGTCGGGTAAACTCGCCTATGGTCAAACACTGGAATCTAAAGAAGGGGTTTTCACCCTTGAAATCCAACCCAACCTTGGCCCGAAGAGTTTTGATACCGTGAACAATAATGGCTCCCAACGCGGCGGTCGCCCAATTGTTGCCTTTCTCAAGCAACGCATCAGCAATGTGGAAATTATCAAGGGGCAGGATTTGAATCCGGTCATCACTGACGACTTCGTGCTTGTGCCGCGTCCTGCCAAGTGCGACTCCAATCGCACCTACCAAGTGAAATTCCGCTCAAAGCAAGGGGATGTCGGTGAAACTATCGGTAGGGGTGCGAATTAGTAAGGCTTGGGAGGTGAATTTGAAACTGGCCCCCTCAGGCAACACAAAGTAATGGCGCCGAAAAATAATCTTCCGGTGGCTTTAACTATAGCTGGTAGTGACTCCGGGGGAGGGGCTGGTTTGCAGGCTGACCTGCGCGTGTTTCAAGCAGCCGGAGTACACGGCACTTCAGTTGTTACTGCTATTACCGCACAAAATCCAAAAAAGGTAAGGGCTGTTGAACCCGTTAAAGCCAAGTCGGTGCAGCAACAGTTGGAGTCAGTTTTTGATGGGTTCACAATCAAGGCCGCAAAGACCGGTATGCTACTGACTGCATCTAGTGTGGAAGTGGTTGCTGAGTGGTTTGTCAAAAGAAAAATCCCACTGGTGGTCGATCCAGTGATGGCTTCTACCAGTGGTAAGGTTCTCTTGAAAGCAAACGCCATTAAAACGCTGCAAGAAAAGCTCCTGCCTCTGGCTACTTTAGTGACCCCGAATATCGACGAGGCCGAGCAGTTAACAGGAATGAAGATACGGAACGCCTTCAAACAACAAGCCGTAGCGCGTGCACTATATGAATCTTGCGGATGTGCTGTTTTGCTTAAAGGGGGCCACTTGCCAGGAAAGCAGGCTGCTGATGTCTATTTCGATGGGGGAAAGTTAACGGTTTTGTCTGTTAAAAGAGTGAAAGGAAGAAGCCTGCCGGGAACCGGTTGTTTTTACTCTTCCTGGATCACTGCAGAGCTGGCTAAAGGCAAAAGTCTTTTAAGGGCAATACGTGCCGCAAAAAAGCGGATGACTGCAGTGATCGGTAATCCGCGTCGGGCAGGGCGCCAATCTCTACTTTAATCCGCCTCGACCTCGACGAGGTTTTTGCACAAAATCCTACGCGTGCGTATTGGCCTGATATTCAATCCGACCGCCCAAGGTGACAAGGCGCGACATCTTCGTAAACAACTCGATGAGATTCGAGATGAATGCACGTTTTTGCCTACGGAAGGGCCAGGGCATGCAGAGGATTTGGCTGAGCAAGCTGTTAAAGATGGAATTGAGGTATTGGTGGCGGCTGGAGGAGATGGGACAGTTCATGAAGTGGTCAATGGAGTGGTGCGACACCCAGAGGGTTTGGCGCAAATAAAATTAGGAGTACTTCCCTTGGGCACAGTGAATGTGCTGGCTAGAGAGTTAAAGGTGCCATTAGACTTTGAAGCAGCTTGGAGAGTCATTCGCCGGGGGTGTAATCAATGGATCGATTTGCCTTGGATGGAATTCCAGATGGAAGGGCAAACAACAAAACGCTGTTTTCCGGCCCTGGCAGGTGCTGGCATGGATGCGCGGGCATGTGAGCAGGTTGAATGGGAAACCAAAAAACGGTCCGGTCAATTCGCCTATCTTGTGGCTGGTTTTCAAACATTGCGGGAAGATCTGCCAGCCTTCACGGTAAAAACTCCGGAGAAAACGATTGAACGTGCCGATTTAATCATGTTCGGCAATGGGCACATGTATGGTGGGCCATTCGATATTTTCCCCCATGCCAATCTTCAGGATGGCAAGGTGGATGCGATTGTTGTTGAGCGCGTAGCAGGCTGGCGTTTTCCTGAATATACACAAGCTGTCCTTACCGGTAATCTGCCTGAGGTGGAGGGGGTTCACTATCTCCAGGGTGATCAGGTGGAATTGATTCCTCATGGAGAGATGCGGGTTCCTGTGCAGTTAGACGGTGATGCCATGGGGCAGTTACCCGCAAAAGTCAGCGTTCAACGGTTAGGGCTTCAAATTGTGCTTCCAGAGCCTTAAAAGCGGTGAAACACCTGAAAAGAGGTCTTGCATTCTTTACTGGGCTTGGTAAATTCCCGCCCCTTTTCCGTGAGTAAAGGCAGTTAATAGCCTTTGTGTGGAGGGGAAGTTGTCATGGCAGTAAAGTTGAGATTAAAGCGAATTGGTGCCCGTAATACACCAGCCTACCGTATAGTAGCGACCGATGGTCGTAAACGTCGTGACGGACGTCCGAAAGAGGAATTGGGAACTTACGAGCCCTTATCCAAGGCCGAGCCCAATTACTCGATTAACCTAGAGCGTGCGGAATACTGGTTGAGCGTGGGGGCGCAGCCCAGCGACACCGTTAGAAGTTTTATTCGCAAGGCACGCCGAGCAGCCAAAGCGGTGGCTTAAAAGTATTTTTACCATGAAAGAATTTGTGGAATATGTGGTTAAAGGACTGGTGGATCAGCCCGATGCAGTGACGGTTACCCCGGTGGAAGATGAAGGAACCACGGTGTACGAATTACGTTTGGATCCGGATGATGTGGCTAAGGTAATTGGAAGGCGAGGCGTGTGTATTAACGCCATTCGATCGCTGGTTCAGGCCGGCGCAGCCAAAAAGGGTATGCGTTGTGGTTTGGAGATTATTGAGGAAGAAGACTAGGCTTGGGTATGAGGCGCATTAGAGCGTGACCTCGCCCAACGACCGCCCAATCATGAAGGTGGAAGTGCTCACGCTTTTTCCTGCAATGTTTGCAGGACCCTTGGATGAAAGCATTCTGCGACGAGCGCAGGAAAGCGGACGCCTCGAGTTAGTCATACATAATTTACGGGACTGGACCCATGATCGGCACCGCAAGGTGGACGATGAACCCTACGGCGGAGGCCCAGGGATGGTTCTTAAGCCCGAACCGATCTTTGAAGCAATTGAGGAACTGAAG
>CAZHJW010000026.1:16933-20047 GCA_964533265.1 uncultured Pedosphaera sp. | reverse complement strand
TCATATACGTTACTGAGGATTAACACGTTACACAATTTGCTCACCCAACAAATAACACCATTGCATTGATCAAAAGAAAGTGTTTCACGCGGCCAAGCTAAGCCCATTGAAGATCATGTAAATCCTAGAACCCCAATCTCACCGCCCGGTCATTAAGCTGTGCCCGCCATTTCTGCAGGTAACTATACTGGTGGAAAAGTTTTTCTACTGAATCGCAATCCCAGTTTTCATTCAACTCTCTGGCCACCTGATCCAGTACGGCCAATTCTTCATAAATGGTTTTAAGCAGATTATTTACTTTCTCCAGCCAATCGAGCGCTTCACCGTAGGATTGAGCCTTAAGGAGCGGGGAAGTTTCTGCCTCGCGTTTCTCAAGTAAGGCATCGACAGGCTTCAGGAGTTGGCCGACTTCAAGAAATAGATCGGCAGTCTCGGGAAGGATATCGTGCACTTCATCAGGCTTTTGGCCCCGCTCCAAGGTAAGTAGGTGTTGTAAACGCAGTTTGGTATCGCGCAACGTGTCATGCGCGCTATTAAGTTCCGTGAAGCGGGCTTGAGCGGATTCTTTTTCTGCGGGTTCAGTGAACTTATCGGGGTGGGTTTGAGTGGAGCGCTCAATAAACTTATCCTTTAGGGCCTTAACCTCCAGCCAAGGTTGGCGAGGTTCTTCAAACAGAGCAAACGCGTCAGTCATGCTTGTGGTCAGCCAGCTTCGTCTTTAAGGCAGCGACTTCAACTTCCAATGCTTTGATTCGGTTGCTGAGATGCCCAGTTTCAGTGTTCTGCGCAGTCGGTTCTTTTTTGTCTTTGTTGAGGTAGTAAATGAAGCCAATGATACAACCGATTACAACTACCAAAACGACCAGGCCAATTAAGAATAGAATTGTTATTGCCATTTCATGCGCTGAAGCTTTCGCCGCAGGAGCAGGTGGTTGCGGCATTAGGATTATTCACCTGGAAGCCTGAATCTTCCAGTCCACTATTATAATCGAGTTCACTGCCGGTGACATACAGCGCGCTCTTGGGATCAACGACCACCCGGATGCCTTCGCTCTCCACCAGAATGTCACGGTTGGCGGGGCCATCCTGCAGGTCCATCTTGTATTGCAGCCCACTGCAGCCTCCGCCCATGACCGCCACTCTCAGGACGCCCTCAGGGCGGCCCTGGCGTTGGAGCAGGGTAGAGACTTTTTCGGCGGCGGTCGTGGTAAGCTTCACCAGCCGCTCGTCGCCAGTGCGAAATTTGACCTCGCCAGTCGATTCAACTTTGCGTTTTCCTGCTAACACTTGGCCGGTATTCTACAACAACTTGATGCATGAATAAAGCATTTCAAAAACAGCGGTTTTTTGAGAGACTTGCCCAGTCATGAGGAGCTGGCTATTCGCGCTTTTATTTTTGTTAAGTGGTGGGGTGCTGCTGCATGGGCAGGATCTCTTTAACAACGACGATGACGATTTTGGGGCCAAGACTAAGGTAAGCCTATTGGTTGAGGCTGCATCCGCCAAAGCCGGAACAACTGTTCATGTTGGGCTGCATCTCAAGATGCCTGAAGGGTGGCATACCTACTGGAAGAATCCAGGCGATAGCGGTGAAGCAACGAAAGTGATATGGACTCTTCCTGATGGGATTACTGCTGGTGAGATAAAATGGCCGGTTCCTGAAAGAGTGGAGGCATTCGACCAGTTTACCTATGCCTATCATCATGAGGTTCTACTTATTGTCCCTCTGCAGTTGGCTAAAGATGTAAAGTCTGGCGAGTATGAGCTCAATGGAACTGTGACTTGGCTGGAGTGCGAAGAGACTTGTTTGCCCGGAGAAAAGGAAGTCAGCACCAAGCTGCTCATTGGGGATGAAGGGAAGATGAGTGAGCACGCCGATCTATTCACCAAATGGCGGGGACATTGGCCCGATGCTAAACCCATGCCCAAACTGAAGGCAAAGTGGGCGAGTCCGGCAGATGATAAAGGGATGCGGCCGGTGCATTTGGAAGTAGCTCTAGAGGGTGGGAAAATAGAATTTTTGCCTTTTGGCACCGAAGGTTTGAAGTGGAGTATCAAGCATAAATCCGTGTACGAACCGGGTAAGGCCTCAACGGTTATAAAGAAATCCATCAAGAGTAAGGCCGATAAATGGCCCGAGTCGATTCCTGGCGTTGTTCGTGTGGAGAAGAATGGCGAGGTTAAAGGTTATGAGACTGCCTTTGTGTTTGCCGAAAATAAAGAAGTCACAACTCCTGTTGAAGGTGACGATTCAAAATCAATTTGGCTAATTCTAGGTGGGGCATTCTTAGGGGGGGTGATTCTCAATATCATGCCGTGTGTGTTGCCGGTGATTTCTCTCAAGATCCTGGGGTTTGTGCAGCAGAGCCAGGAATCGTCCGGGCGCGTTCGTAAGCTCGGGCTAACCTATGGATTAGGTGTACTGTTTTCGTTTTTGGTGCTGGCAGGGATGATGATCGCTGTAAAAAAATCAACCGGCATGGCTTCATGGGGAATGCAGATGCAAAACCCCTATTTTAATCTGGTGCTACTACTAGTGGTAGCACTGGTCGCCTTGAATTTGTTTGGCGTCTTCGAGGTGAATCTCGGTGGGGGTGCCATGGGTAAGGCAAATAAACTGGCCAGTCGCGAGGGTTATCTGGGAGCGTTCTTTAACGGACTGCTAGCAACGGCTTTGGCTACCCCTTGTACAGCACCATTCCTTGCCCCGGCGATGGGGGTTGCCTTTACTCAGGGTAATGGAGTTATTATTGCCTCCATGTGCGCGGTGGCTGCTGGGTTGGCATTCCCGTTTATTTTGCTGAGTTTTCAGCCAGGTTGGTTGGGGTTTCTGCCCAAGCCTGGCAACTGGATGGTGCAGTTTAAGCAGATCATGGGTTTTCCCATGTTGGCAGCTACAGTTTGGGTTTTATCTTTTACCGGACCGATGTTTGGGAAGGGCGGCGTGATGTGGTTGGGGGTTTTGTTATGCGTGGTGGCACTGGCGGCCTGGGTGTTTGGCGAATTTATGCAGCGTACAGTGCCCAAGAGTTCTGCACCGCTGGTGATATGCGGATTGATCCTGGGCACTGGCTACGCAACAGCGTTGGAGTGGGGGCTCGACTGGCGCTACCC
>CAZHJW010000026.1:0-16833 GCA_964533265.1 uncultured Pedosphaera sp. | reverse complement strand
CCCCTGAATTTCGTCAGGGAGGGCGAACCAGTTATGAAAAATCTGATTTCCGTTTTTGTAGCGGGGTTGATGTGCGTTGCCTTGGGTTGTCGCACAATAGGACCGGCTTCATTACAGCAGACTCATCCGCAGTATAATCACGCCATATCTCAAAGCATGGATGAGCAGTTTCTGCTCAATCTTGTGCGGTTGAAGTATCGCGACAACCCGTTTTTTCTTGAGGTGTCGAGTGTGACCTCCCAACAGTCCGTTCAGAGTGATGTAGGTACGAGTTTGAAATTGATTCGAGGCGGAGACACATTGACCCCTTCGACAGGTCTTACCTATAAGGAAACGCCGACCATATCATACTCGCCCTTACGAGGGGACCAGTTTTTGAAACAAATTCTTTCGCCGGTGCCCTTGGAGGCGGTTTTAATCCTGACTCAAAGCGGTTGGAGTGTGGAGCGTGTGGTGAATGTGTGCGTCGAGCGTGTGAATGGTTTGGACAACGCTAGCAACGCCTCTGGGCCCACACCCTCGCGGGAGCCTCGGTATGAACGTTTTAAAGAAATGGCGGAAATTCTCCGTGAACTACAGGTGGCCGACGCGTTGGAATTGGGGGCGGCTCCTTGTGATCCGGGTACGAAAGGGAGTATGCAGTCCGGGCACGATTTGGTATTACGCCTCAAGCCGCAGAAGGCCCTTGCTAAGGGAATTACACGTTTACAGGAACTCCTTGGGGTTAAAATAATCAACAATGAACTTCGCTTAACTAATAATTTTCTGAATCGACCGGAAAATGGATTAGCTGTCCGCACTAGGTCAATGATGGGGATTTTCTTTTACCTCTCACACAACGCCGAAGTGCCTGCGTCCCACCTGACAGCAGGTTTAGTTACTCAAACGAAAGGTAAAAACGAGACTCCCTTTGACTGGAACAAGGTGACCGGCGGCTTGTTTCGTGTGCGTTCAGCGGAGGTAAAGCCGGTTAATCCGTTCGTAGCTGTTCCTTATCGTGGGAATTGGTTTTATATCGCGGACAACGATCTGGAGAGTAAAAGCACTTTTATGCTTTTAACTCAGCTCTTCAATTTGCAAGCAGGGCAGATCAAAACTGTGGCTCCAGCCCTGACGATTGGCGTGGGTGGATAAAGTGTTGATGACTGCTGCACTATTTGTCTAGTTTCCTTCCTTTAACATGAGTGAGGAAATAAAACCTTTGGTTGGTGTCATTATGGGTAGTCACTCCGACTGGTCGGTAATGGAGAACTGTGCGAAACAGCTTAAAAATCTTGGCGTGCCATACGAAGCCAAGGTGATATCCGCCCATCGCACGCCAGAACTATTGCACCGGTGGGTTACTGCCTCCACCGAGAACGGAATGGAAGTGATTATAGCTGCCGCAGGAGGTGCTGCGCATTTGGCAGGAGTGACCGCAGCCATTACTTCGGTGCCGGTTTTAGGGGTGCCAATGAAGGCTTGGAGCACCGAAGGATTGGATTCTCTACTGTCAATGCTCCAAATGCCTGGAGGAGTTCCGGTGGGAACATTGGCCGTTGGCAAGCCCGGGGCAAAGAATGCGGCGTTGTTGGCTACGGCCATTCTCGGAAACAAATATCCCGAATACAAAAAGGCTTATGAGGGATTCCGTGCTCAGCAGACTGCCGATGGGGAGGCAAAGCAGAATTTGCCCGAGGTTTAAGTTTTTTCGATCTACATGATTTTTTGCTGGTGAGGGATTGGGCTGAGGGATAGGAATGGGCGGTTCCCACGCCTTTTGGCAGAATCCTTATATCGTACGACGGTGAAAATATTTTCAGGCAGATCCAATCGGGCTTTGGCTGAGGCCATCAGTAAATCAATCGATGTACCTTTGGGTAAGGTTCACCTACGCGATTTCCCCAATGGTGAGACTTTCGCAAGAATAGAGGAAAATGTGCGTGGTGAGGACACCTATATCGTTCAAAGCACTTGTCCTCCGGTGAATCAGAACATAATGGAGCTTTTCATTATGATTGATGCCTTGCGCCGTGCGAGTGCCAGCCGAATTACAGCGGTACTTCCATTTTACGGGTACGCTCGTCAAGACCGAAAGGATCAGCCTCGAGTCCCCATCAGTGCAAAATTGATCGCTAATCTTCTGGTCTCAGCCGGGGCTAATCGCATGCTGACCGTGGATTTGCATGCTCAGCAAATTCAAGGATTTTTCGATATTCCAGTTGATCATTTATACGCTGCTCCGGTTTTATTCGATTATCTGAAAAAGATGGATCTTGGTGAGCAGATTGCTGTAGTGAGCCCCGATGTAGGGGGGATTAAGATGGCACATGCCTATTCTCAGCTGTTGCATGCGGATCTGGCCATTGTTGCCAAGCGCCGTATGAGCGATACAGAAGTTGAAACCGTATCTGTGATTGGAAAGGTTCGCGATAAAACGGTGGTTTTGGTCGACGATATGACTGAAACGGCTGGGACTCTAGTTTCTGCAGCCAGAATACTGCGTCGACGGGGTGCCAAGCGGATCATAGCTGTGGTATCTCACGCAGGGTTGAATGATTTAGGTATCAAAAGATTGAGAAAATCGAATATTGACGAACTAATTACGACTGATACTGTTCCCCGCCCTCCAATCGAAGGGGTGAAGCTGACCACCTGCTCGGTGGCGGGTTTATTGGGAGAGGCGATCAAGCGGATTCACACGAATTCCTCGGTAACCTCTCTATTTGAGTTTGACGGGATAAGAATCGGATAATGAACGCAGTCGAATTGGAAATTCAGCCACGTGAGGCAAAAAAACGCAATCGAGCCAAGGCTTTGCGGGCGACCGGCAGGGTGCCTGGAGTTGTATATGGTGGGTCAGATAATCAGCTCGTGGACGTGGATAACAAGGCATTCGAACGCATTATGCAGGATGCCTCTTCAGATACTGTTTTGCTAGATCTGAAACTCGGCGAGGACAGTCGATTGGCTTTGGTTCAGGAAGTTCAACATCACCCAGTGAGTCGTAAATCTCTGCATATTGATTTTAGAGAGGTTAAGCCGGATCAGAAAGTTATTGTCACCTTGCCCACCGTCCCCATCGGCGAAGCAGTTGGGGTTACAACTAATGGCGGCACGCTGGAACATGTGCTGCGTTTCATTAAGGTTAAGGGAACTCCTGCTGTTTTGCCTGAAACAATTGAAGTACAGGTAGCTGATCTTGATATTGGACAGGTGCTTCACGTTGAGGACATTCAGGTCCCCGAGGGTATTGAGTTGTTGGCAAATCCCGGTAATCCGGTGATTTCCATCTCCAAGCCGCGCGTTGCAAGTGCGGAGGAGGATCTTGGTGATGAAGCAACTGAAGAGTCAGAGGCGGTGACTGAAGGCGATGCGACAAAAGAACCAGGAGAGGGTGCATCCGAATAGTTTTTATGGATGAGCCATGAATGAGGCTCACCTTATTGTTGGTCTCGGCAACCCCGGTGCCAAGTATAAGGGGACTCGACATAATGTAGGGTTTCTTGCGTTGGATCGACTGGCCAAGCAATGGGGAGGCGCTTGGTCTGAGGAAAAAAAATTTAAGGCCCGGATGAGTCGGGTTACGTTGGGCCAGAGGATCATCCACTTGTGCCAACCGCAAACGTATATGAACTTGAGCGGCGAGTCCGTTGGTTCCGTTTGTGATTATTATAGGATTGAGGCTCGGCAGGTCTTGGTCATTGTGGATGACGCTGAATTGGCTTTTGGGCAGCTGCGAATGCGTGCTGGCGGAAGCTCTGGCGGACACAATGGGTTAGGCTCTGTGGAGCAGTGTTTGGCGAGGACCGATTACCTCCGGTTGAGGATTGGAGTTGGAAGACCTCCCGAAGAGACAGGAATGGTAGGGTATGTGCTGGGGAAATTATCTCCGGAGGAGTTGTTGAATATGACTCAAACTCTGGAAGTCGTTCTGCAGCAATGCGAGTGCTGGGTGGAGAATGGTGTTGAGAGGGCCATGAATGAATTTAATGGGAAACTGGATTTTACGGATAAAAAAACAGAAAAGGATATTATAGAGTGAGACATTACGAAGGCTTGTTTATCTTAGATACGGTTGGAACGACTGAGAGTGTAGATGATATCATCGAGGCAATCGGCGAACTGATTGGAAAAGCAGGGGGCAAGGTTACCGGCGAGCAGAAGCTTGATCGCCGTGGATTTGCTCGGATTGCCAACAAAAAGCATAGTGGAGGCTTTTATGTGAGCCTGATGTTTGATATGGAACCGGACGGTTTGGGAGAGTTTAAGGCTGCTCTAGCTAAGCGAGGTGATATTTTTAGGGTTCAGATCACATTGACTGTTCCTGCGACCGCATAACCTTAAGAAACCGATCTATGCCGAATTATAACAAAGTGATCCTGATGGGTAACCTAACCCGTGATCCGGAGGTTCGTTACACTTCCAGTGGGACTGCGATCGCAAAGCTTGGCTTGGCGGTCAACCGATACTACCGCAACCAGGAAGGGCAGCAACAGGAGGAAACCACCTTCGTTGATGTAGATGCTTTTGGGAAACAGGCGGAGACCATAGGTCAATATCTCAAAAAAGGCAGGCCGATCATGGTGGAAGGTCGCCTGAAGCTTGACCAATGGGATGATAAGCAAACTGGTCAGAAACGCAGTAAGCTTGGCGTAACGTTAGAAAACTTTCAATTCCTTGATTCACGTAATGAAAGCGGGGATGGGGGTGGTTCTGGTGGGGCGCAGTCATCGGGAAGTTCTCCAGCCAAAACCCAGGGCGGTGGCGGTTTTGCTGAGGACGATGATGTCCCGTTTTAACTAGAGAATTGTTATGGCTAAGAAAGAAACTGAAATCATCCTGACTCAACCGGTAATCAGCTTGAATGCCCATGAGGGAGACCAAGTGAAAGTATCTTCGGGATACGCGCGAAATTTCCTATTACCCCAAGGCAAAGCGATTCCGGCCAATGCCGGAAACCAACGCTATATTGAAGCTCTGAAGGCGAGTCGCGCGGAGCGGGAAGCAGCAGAGTTGGATCACATGAAGGACCTTCACGAGAGCCTCAAGAGTCTTCGTTTACATATCAAGGTAAAAACCGGGGAGGGAGGAAAGATGTTTGGGTCAGTTACTTCCGGAACCATTTGTGATGAGCTAAAGAACCAGTTTGACGTGGAGCTAGAAAAGAAGCGGGTACACTTGCCTAAGGCCATAAAAAAAGTGGGTGAATTTGACATTAAGTTAAACCTTCACGCGGAAATTGAAGCCGAGTTAAAGGTCTATGTCGAAAGCGAAACCTCGGGGGAAGTCGCTGAAGAAGAGGTCACGGATATGCCAGTAGCCGAATAGGCTCATTTAGGATATCCTTGTTCCATACGGAGTCCGTCAGGCCTGTTTTTGCTTAAGCCCTTCTGTGTATGGATTTGTGAACAAGGGGTTTATGGCTGCCAGTAATTCCTCGTTGCCTCTGGAATGGGGTTTTATGTTTTATTTCCCTTTTGATGTCTATGATCGATGCCAATGATGAACTTCTGACTGAATCGTCAACCGAAGACTTGACTCAATTGCCGCGCTCTTTACAGGCATCATCCAAGTCATCGGTTGATCGTTCTCCGCCGCATTCCGTTGAGGCAGAACAGGGTGTTCTGGGTTGTTTGTTGCTTGATCCGAGTGAGGGTTTAAATGTCTGTCTTGAGAAGCTTAAGGAACCGCGGCAACTCAAATTACCAAAACGTGAGAGTGGACAGTTTGGTAGATTAAATCACTCAGGTACGACCTTTTTCTATGAGTTAAAGCATCAGGTTATATTTGAATCCATGTTGGATCTTCATGAAGCACAACAAGGGATTGACCTGATCACCCTCAAGCAATATCTGTCAGATAAGAGACAGTTGGAGGTGATTGGGGGGGTGGCTTATCTCTCAATCCTGATGAACTTAGTCCCATCGGCGGCGAATCTCGAATACTACTTCAACATTGTATGGGATAAATATCTTCTTCGCAAAACAGTTCGCACCTGTACTGAAATCGTTCGAGAGGCTCATGAACATGAGGGAGAGGTGGATCGACTTTTGGATGAAGTGGAGAGTCGGATTCAGAAGATTAATGAAGAGCGTGCAGGGGAGGCAGCCTCTACGATGAAGGATTTGGTAGGGCGGGCCATATCACGTATCGAGGCGTTTCACGAACGTCAGGGAGGGTTCTCTGGTCTTTCTACCGGTTTTCTGGATTTTGACAAGATGACAGATGGTTTGCATGAGGCAGAAATGATAGTGATTGCTGCGCGTCCATCTATGGGCAAGACCTCCTTAGCCATGAATATCGTCGAACATGTGGCGCTACAGGAGAATGTTCCGGTGGGCGTGTTTAGTTTGGAAATGACAGCCGAATCATTGGTAACTCGGATGATATGCTCTCATGCAAGGTTGGATTTCAAACATTTACGCGATGGTATGCTAAACGGAAACGATTTTCAGCGAATTACTCAAACTGCGGGAAAACTTCATAAGGCACCACTGTTCATTGATGACACGCCGGGTCTTTCAATCCTGCAAGTTAGAGCAAAGGCGCGCCGAATGCGGTCGCAGCACGGAGTCAAGCTCATTGTGGTTGACTACCTTCAGTTACTTCACTCTACTTCGCGGAGGGCTTCCGATAACCGGCAGCAGGAAGTTGCGGAGATATCATCCGGCATCAAAAGTCTAGCCAAAGAGTTGGGCGTGCCGATAATTGTGCTTTGTCAGCTTAACCGTGAAATGGAACGGGAGAAGAACCGCAAGCCGAGGTTGTCGGATTTGCGTGAGTCTGGCTCCATTGAGCAGGATGCAGATTTGGTAGGATTGCTGTACAAGGCGTATTCTGAGGATGAGGAAGGAGCTTCGCCGGATGGAGGCGATGGAATGCCGGTTAATCTGCTTTTGGCCAAGCAGCGCAACGGCCCCACTGGGGATGTGCCGCTGGTATTCCTCAAGCAGTTTACGCGCTTCGAAAGTGCGGCTCGGGTTGATCCGGGAGATGTACCGAATGTTTAATCAACAACTAGTTCGATGGGTTTTTTTGCTTAGCCTCTTTGTGGGAACGCATCTTTATGGGCAGAGGGATGTTTCCGAGATTACGGTCAATGTGTCCGGTACCGGAAGCGTGACCGAAAAGTATATCCAAAACAATATTCGTACGAAGAAGGGCGATCAGTATATTCCTAGCCGAGTGAATGAGGATGTTGTTGGGCTAATGAAGACAGGTAGGTTTGAGGATGTGCAGGTGCTTGCAGAAAATGTCGGAACCGAGGGGGTCAAATTGATCTTTAAGGTTCGATCTTTTCCGTTGGTGACCGATATCAAACTATTGCTCTTGAATCGCCAACTTAAGCCCGAGGAAACAATCAGTAATCCGGCCTTGGTGGATCTGATGGAGTCGGAGTATCTAAGTATTAAGCAATCGAAATTGATTAAGGTGCTCAAAATGGTGAAAGGGCAGCAGTTTAATACTGCCCGGCTCCATGCCGATGAGAAAGCCTTGGAGAACGAGTACTTAAAGAAGGGGTATTATCCGGTTAAGGTAAAGGGTCAACGGGTGGGAGGTTCAGTAAGATATATTATCAGCGAGGGCGAAAAATTCCGCATTGAACGCGGAGAAATGGTGTTTGAGTCAGTTGCTGAAGCCGACTTGAGCTTCAGCCAAAAAGATCTAAGGAAGAAGGTGAAAACGCGCCAGCGTCGGGTTTGGTATAGCCCGGTTTCCTGGTTCGTGGATGATGGGAAACTGAAGCCAACAGAATACCGAGAAGACATCGAAAAGCTCGAGTCATTCTACCGGGATCACGGTTATCTCGATGTGCAAGTACGGATAAGTCATGGGGCCGACAAGGTTTTGATTTCACCCGAGTATGCAGCCTTGCGAACAAAATTATTCCAATCCCGTTTAGCACACGCAAAGGCCGTTGAGGATTTGGATGATGCTGAACGTAGACTGGTTGATCTGGGCGAGGGTGACAATGAAGCTGAGTTGGAACGATTAGTTGACACAGCAGAGTCGAAACTTGAAGACGCTGAAGATGTTCTCGACGATGCAGAGGATGGATTTGAAGATTACATGGACGAGGTGGATCGTGTTCCTTTCGTGTTTTCAGTTAATGAAGGCCCGCAGTATAAGACAGGGAAGATTGCCTTTCAATACGGTCGGCGGGTTAATGGTAAGTTTCAGGTAGTGAGTGTGGAAGAGTATCCTGGATTCAAGCCAGTGATCTCTCCGGATGTTCTACAGAGTTTGGTGTCTTTGCGAGTGGGTGGTATTTTTCATCCCGAAGATTTACGGGTAGAGGATCCTGGCGATTCGGATCAGGAAATTATCGAGAATGCATATGGTAGCCGGGCGTTCATTGATGCGCAGGTCACCGTATTACAAACTCCCAATCTTAATAACAACACCATCGACATTGTTTTTCAAATCATAGAGGGCGATCATTTTTTTGAGGAAAATGGACAACAAAAATGGGAGCGGTTGCCGGTGAATATCGGTTTGGTTAAGATTGAGGGTAACACAAAAACAAAAGACTTTGTAATTCGGCGCGAGTTGGCGATATCTCCAGGTGAGCCTTTTGATTTAGGAAAAATGCATAACAGTCGTCGACGCATCGAAGGATTGAGGTTGTTTGAAAGTGTGAGAGCTGTTCCTGAGTACAGCGAACGTGAACGTGGTTCAACAACTGAAAATCTTATTATCTCAGTGAAAGAGACTAACACGGGTCGATTTCAAGTTGGAGGCGGGTTTAGCACCGACTATGGTGCCTTTGCTCATGTGATCGTGGCCCAAGAGAACTTTGACATTGGTCGGTGGCGAAGGCCCTACTTTTGGCAGGGTGGTGGGCAGAAAGTGCGACTTAAGACCACCGCAGGAGGTCGGTTAAATAATTATGAACTCGATTTCGAAGAGCCATGGCTAATGGGGCGCAAACTCAGGTTTACAACGAGTCTGTATACGAGGGAAATGGAGTATTTCCACGAGAAATTTGATGTTGAAGAAACAGGTGTACGATTTGGTTTGGAACGTGCGATGTTTGGTAATGAGCAAATCCGTGGTCGTGTTAATTACACAGTAGAAGATATTGGCCTAGTGGATATGAAGAGTACAGCTTCCACTGAGTTCTTGGCAGAACAGGGCAATAGTTTGATTTCCAAAATTGGTACAGGGCTTACTTATGATACCCGTGGAGGCGGGGTAATTCCCAACAAGGGACAACGAACTACTTTTGACGCCGATTTTGCGCCTGGCGCTATAGGTAGCGAAAAGGAATTTTATGGAATACATCTGAAGAGCGCGTGGTATTTTCAGGGTTTACGCGAGGGACATGTCATAGAATTCCTTTCACAGGCTGCGGTGGTAGATAATATTAAAAGTGGACAGACTGTTCCTTATTTGTATCGCCACGGATTGGGCGGTTCACGAAGTTTACGTGGCTATGATTTCCGAGCGGTTGGGCCGCGTGGTAGTGCTGGCGACTACATTGGTGGTAATACCATGGTTCATGCGACCTTTGAGTATAGTGTGCCGACTCCTTTTGAGATTGCGCGTTTTGCAACATTCTATGATATCGGTGTGGTGAACAAGGATTCCTATGACTTTAGTGTGAGTAATTATAATGATGATGTGGGGATAGGTTTGCGTTTGGAGATACCATTTCTTGGACCAATTCGTTTTGATTATGCCGTTCCAGTTACTGATGATGGTTATAACGGTGGGGGTGGTAGATTTAGTGTGAACATGGGATACACTACAACTTTTTAACTAGTTAGATTATTATGAAATATGTTGTTTTAATTGCTCTGGTAACATTTGGGTTTTTGTCTGATTCCGCTGAGGCGGCCACTTCCATCGCGACCGTTAGTTTAGACAAAGTATACAATGGTTATTGGAAGACGGATCAGGAAAATGATAAATTGAAAAAGAAACAAAAAATGGCTCAAGACAAAATCAAAGGGTTAAACCAAGCCCTGACTAAGGATGGCGAAGTGTTGAGTCGGATGATTAAAGCGTTGAATGATCCTAACCTATCTGCTGCAGAGAAAACGAAGAGGCAGCAACAGGCAGGTTTAAAACAACAGGAGTTGAGGCAGCAGTCAGAGGCGATTCAGGCTTTCAGTAATGCCACCAGTAAAGATTTGGAACTTGAGATGCGCAAAGCACGTGATGGGATCATGGAAGAGATACAGCAAGTGGTTGCAGCGAAGGCCCGGGCTGGAGGATTTGATCTCGTTCTCGACAAGGCAGGTAAGTCAGCTGCCATTGCGCCTATTGTGGTCTACAGTGCGGACGGAAATGACCTTACGGAGTCGGTGCTCAAGCAGTTGAACCTAAGTGACCCAAAGAAGGGGAGTGGCGGCAAAAAATAATTTTTAGTCTGATTCGCTTAGTCGTTTTTGTTCCTGATCATGCATTAATGCATGGGCTTCAGTCAGAATGCCGGGAAGACGGTCGGCGAAAGGGCTGTTTTTAAGGCAGGGAGCGACTTTTTCCATGTCCAGCTTGGTGACATGTTCACCGGGGAACCAGTGGTCGCCCTGCCCCAAGAGATTGTAGCGCATCTTGCCCCAATCGACCAAATCCAGGCCCTTGGCGTAGGTCCAGAGGCGTAGGATTTCTGAGATGTTGATTTCACCGGGGACATCCACATAATGAGGTAATCCCTGGTGCCAATTAGTGCACCAGTCAGCCCCTAATACGTTTTCCATTTCCGTGCGTAGTCGTTGCTCGATACAGGTTATGGTCGGCACGATATTATCGTAATGCTCCAGAGCTTTCAGGTGGCAATCGAAATCGCTCGGCTTTGCAGCACCACAGCTCAGGGTGTGCACCTGGGGGCGGTTTAGGCAATAGAGTGCGTTGAACTGCATTGGGTGTAGTGGTGCGCAGAGTTCGGTGAGCTTTTGGGGTGGAGTGTAGAGTTTTCCGCCCTTGTCATTGGGGCTGATGATGAAGACTCCCATGTCGTGTTTGTGGGCTGCTTCCACAGCGGGCCAGTTAAGGTCATTCACGAAATACCAGTGAAGATTTAAATAATCGAATCGGGTACTTTCAATTGCCTTGAGAATAATGTCCGTTGTTGCATGGGTAGAGAAGCCAACATGTTTACACCGTCCCTCCTTTTGTAGCCATCGAGCGGCATCGAGACAGCCGTTATCTTTCAGGGACCAGTCGAGTAATTCATTGTTATTGATGCCGTGCAGAGATAACAAATCTACATGATCCAGCTGGAGGTAATCCATCGAGGTGTTAAAGGTTTCGAGAAACTCCTTGGCATTGGCATAGGGGGAGATTTTGGTCTGTACGATAAGCTTTTCCCGTGGAAACTGCTTAAGGACAGGGCCCAGCTGCATTTCTGAGGAGCCGTAGCCTCGTGCGGTCTCGATATGGTTGATACCCAGATCCACTGCGCGATGAATGGTAGCTTCAAGATTCTTTTGACCTGCGTCGGGAACATCACTCCAATCAATGTCATTCCACTTGTGTTGATACCGCATGCCTCCACAGGAAAACACTGGCATCTCCAGTTCTGTTTTTCCGAACCGTCGATATTTCATTATGTCACAAACTCCAGTTCCTGCCGATGTGGGATTAAGTCAGTCTCGTGTGCACGGCCTAGGAAACGTGAGATGGTATCGCGACCTTTGTCGCCATAATCAAGCGTCCAGTGGTTTACATACATGCCCACGAATTGGTCTGCCAGTTCCGTACCCATGTCACGCGCATACTGAAGGGCGTGTTCCACCGCCTCGGGGCGATGATTCAGGCTGTATTGAATGCTTTGGGCAAGAAGATCGCTTATCGTCTTGCGTTCGGTTTCGGCAATGCGCTTATGGATCACATTGCCGCCCAGTGGCAAAGGTAGACCGTCGTTTTCCTCGCCCCACCATGCGCCCAGATCGGCGCAACATACGAGACCTTCATTTTCAAATGTCAACTGACCTTCGTGAATGATTAGACCCACATCAGCTTTTCCTGAATTGACGGTTCTAAAAATCTCATCAAATGGTACCACCACGTATTCAAAATCCGTCTTCGGCTTGCCGAGCCACATCTGTAGGGCCAGAAACGCACTGGTCATTTCACCGGGGACAGCGATCTTTTTTCTGGGAATCTCATTACGCGAAAAATGTTCCCTAGCGACCAGCATTGGACCATAGCCATCACCCATGCTGGCCCCGCTGGGGAGCAGGGTATACTGGTCACTCACATAAGCATAGGCATGTATACTAATGGCGGTAATATCCAGTTCACCGCGCGTGGCGCGTTCATTGAGGGTTTGGATATCCTGCAGGATATGCTCAAATTCGTAGCCCTGTTGATCGATTAGATTTTTAGCCAGAGCATAAAACATGAACGCATCGTCTGGGTCGGGGGAATGGCCGAGTGTGAGCTTTTGCATGCGGCCACCGAGATTGCGCAAAAGCTTGTATGATGTCGATGCGTTTTGGCTGGCAATACATCCTCGCTTTAGCCAACTTACTCGCCAGTCCTCACGGTATGCGCGACTATTTTATCAGGCGTTTTCTTTTGATCTTTCCCACGATGCTGGGCATTTCGTTCGTGGTATTTCTGGTTACGAGAATGGCTCCCGGAGGGCCCATCGAGCAGGCCATGATGCAGATGCAACAGGTTAGTGAGGAAAGTGGAGGTGGGCAGACCGCTACGGGGTTATTGGATGCAGAGCAGAGGAAAGACCTTGAAAGGTATTATGGCTTGGATAAGCCAATCGGAACCTCATATTTAATCTGGCTGGGAATACTCCCCCGAGAAAAGTCCCACAGGGATGTGGAGTTTGCTGCTGATGAAACAAAGGCCAGTGTGCGTATTCGCCTCGTTGAAGGCGAAGCCAAGAAGAAGCGAATGCGGTTGGAGCGGCACCATTCGGGGAAAGTTACATTGGCTAATGCTGGCGAGTTTGCGGGTAACTGGACATGGAGGCAGTTGGACCCAAAGCCAAATGCTAAAGAGGGATCTTTGCGTGTGGAGGTGTTCCGGGAGGAGCATTCGGGACTCATTCAGGGTGATTTGGGACGGTCCTTTCGTTACGGCAAACCGGTCGAAGAGGTGATTAGGCAGCGCTTGCCGGTTTCGACATTTTTTGGGGTTATGACGGTTCTTATCTTATATGCCGTGTGCATCCCCCTCGGTTTCTTTAAGGCTGTTAAACACAATAGCTGGTTTGATAACAGCACCTCGGTGTTGATTTTTATGGGTTATGCCATGCCGGGTTATGTGCTGGGGTTTTTATTGATTCTCTTTTGCGCGGTAAATAATGAATGGTTCCCAGCGTCGGGTTTTACCAGCATTGGATTCGATGATTTGTCGCTTTCTGGAAAAGTGAAGGACGTGTTTCATCATTCAGCCCTTCCTTTATGTGCCTATCTGGTTGGCGGTTTTGCATTTCTTACCATGCTAATGAAAAACCATTTGATGGATAATTTGGCTGCTGACTATATGAGGACGGCTCTCTCTAAGGGGGTTGCTTATAAGGATGCCCTTCGTCGGCATGCGCTTCGAAATTCTCTCATCCCCATTGCGACCAACTTAGGCCATCAAGTGACTCTTTTTGTTGCGGGTTCGTTTCTCATTGAAAAGATATTTGATATCAATGGGTTCGGTCTGCTCGGCTTTAACGCCATCATCGATCGAGATTTCCCTGTGGTGATGGGAGTGCTAATGCTTTCGGCATTACTGATGCTAATTGGAAATATTATTTCTGATTTTTTAATGGCCATGGTGGATCCACGAGTGAGATTTGAATAAGAGATCATGGCGAAGTGGCAACTCAATCCTCTTACCAAGCGGAAACTCAAGCGGTTTCAGTCGATTAGGCGCGGGTATTGGTCTTTTCTCGCGCTTGCCCTTGCGATTTTTATTTCACTCATTGGCGAATTACTCGTGAATGATCAGGCGTTGATTGTTCGACATGCTGGAAATTGGTATTTCCCTGCATTGGCTGACACTTATCCTATCAAATGGATTTATACCCCCAAAACCCCCCGCACCGGGCAATACTTCGGTATGGAAAAGGATGCAGAAGGGCAACCGTATAGTTATCCGGTCAACTACCGTAGCTTAAAGCGCAATTGGAAAGGAGACAGTAAGGAAGGATGGTTGCTTATGCCGCTCATTCCGCACGATCCCTACAAACCGAATTTTTCAGAAGGCGTTGGAAAACTTGCTGCTCCCAGTCGCGAACATAAACATTACCTGGGTACTGACGATGCGGGTAGGGATATTGCCGCGCGGCTCTTTTATGGTTTTCGTATCGTGATGCTTTTTGCTTTGGGTTTCACGTTCATGGTGTTTCTCGTGGGGTCGGCTCTTGGGTGCTTAATGGGATATTTTGGTGGCAAGGTGGATTTATTGGGGCTCCGATTAGTGGAAATTTGGGCGAATATCCCCTTTCTTTATATGGTCATGATCATGGTTTCAGTTTTGCCGAGTAAAGTGGGGATGATGACACGTATCCTGATGCTTTTAGCGATCATGGTTGTCTTTAGCTGGACGAGCATGACCTACTATATGCGTGCTTCCACATACAAGGAGAAGGCGCGCGATTATGTTTCTGCCGCGCAACTATTAGGGGCAGGGCCATTCCGCATTATTTTTACCCACTTGCTGCCAAATACGGTATCCACGCTAGTTACCTTTCTTCCTTTTACCGTTGCCGCAGCGATCTCCTCGGTAACTGCGCTTGATTTTTTGAATTTTGGTTTACCTGAGGGAACTCCTAGTTGGGGTCATCAATTGCGCTTGGGTCAGGAGTATATTAGAGAAAAACCATGGATTATCGGTTCGGCGTTGACGGCGATATTTTTGGTGCTGACAATGGTGACGTTCATCGGCGAGGCAGTTCGTGAAGCCTTTGATCCAAAGAAATTTTCAACTTACGAATAGATATGAAGATTACAAAATATCAGATCGGGGCACTAACACTAGCTCTCTTAATGGCTTTCACTTTTTGGGGCTGCGGTAAAACCAAGGAAAATACTCCTAACGGGGATGGAAAAGGCAGCGGAAAGTCGAAAGAGACCGCACCTATAGAGGTTGGGCCGGTGGAACTGGGTTCCGTTGAAGAAGTGAAGGACTTCTATGAAGCTTCGCCAAAGTTTTTTGTCATAAAGAAGGCCGAAGACATACCAGAGGATTTGAAATGGGAGGATGGCCTCGGTGAACCCGTTTTTAGTTCTCCTGACGCCAAGCAAGGCGGAACGATGAACCAGTACACAGGTGATTGGCCTCGCACGTTGCGGTTTGTTGGCCCGGATGCCAGCGGCTCATTCAGGCGTCATATTCTTGATAACAATGCATTTGCGTTGGTGCATGAACATCCTGAAACAGACGGGTATATTCCGGCAATTGCCAAGCGTTGGGCGGTGGGGAAGGATAAGAAGACGGTATATTTCGAGCTGGATCCGGATGCCCGCTATTCGGATGGAGAACCGGTTCAGGTTACAGATTTCTTCTTTCATTTCTATTTTATGCGCAGCAAGCACATAAAAGCACCCTGGTACAATGATTATTATGACGACAAGAAGTTCCTTAATATTACCCTGTATAATACGCGGACTCTCTCAATTACCTACTACAAGGCGAAGCCGGATGTAATCACTAAAGCAGCTATTCGCCCGGTCCCGGAACATCATTATGAGGAACTTGATGAGGATTACCTGAAGGATTACCAGTGGGAGTTTGAGCCCACTGCCGGACCTTATGAGGTGAGAAAGGAAAATATCAATGATGGAGTAGCCATTACGCTTACGCGTGTTATCGACTGGTGGGCGGATAAAAAGAAGTTTTATACGAACCGGTTTAACCCGGAGAAAATTCGTGTTACGGTTGTTCGTGAGCCTGCCAAGGTTTTCGAGCTTTTCAGGAAAGGAGAGCTAGACTGGCACGGTTTGAGTTTGCCCGAGTACTGGTACGATAAACTGCCCAATGATGCTCCTGAGGTTGAGAACGGTTACATCCATAAGGCCCAATTCTATAACGACATCCCCAGACCAACGTGGGCTTTGCGGATCAACTGTTCCAAGCCGCTTTTAGATAATCAAGAAATACGCCAAGGGTTGCACTACTCAATGAATTGGGATTTGGTGAATAAGGAGATATTTCATGGTGATTTCGAACGTATGCAGACAGTTGCTGATGGATATGGAGGGCGAAGTAATTCAAAAGTAAAAGCACGCGAGTTTTCGATTGAGAAGGCGGGGGCAGCCTTTGCCAAGGCTGGTTTCACTGAGCGTGGTGCTGATGGTATTCTTCGAAACGTTGAGGGTAAGCGGTTGGCCTTCACTATAACAACGGGATATAAGAGGTTTTCATCACTGCTGACGGTTTTGCAACAGGAAGCAAAGAAGGCCGGGGTGGAGTTGAATATTGAAATGCTTGAACTCACAGCCGGATGGAAGAAGACCAGTGAGAAACAGCATGAAATATCCTTTGGGGGGCTCAATAACTCAGTGGAATTGTACCCGCGGTTTTTCGAGCCTTATCATTCCTACAACGCATATACCGAGGAGGGGGATAAACTCTATAATGCTGATGGGTCATTGCGTGAAGGGATTACGGTCAAGCCCGACACCAATAACTCCACCCTTACGGCGGATCGCGGCCTCGATAAGCTCATTAAGCAATACCGGGAGGCTGAGGGTTTGGAAGAGATTACAGAGCTTTCCCACGATCTCATTCAAAAATTACATGACCATGCTGGTTTTATTCCTGCCTGGGCCAAGCCATGGTACCGTGTTGGGTATTGGCGTTGGGTGAAATGGCCTGAAGGGTTTAATGTGAGGCAGAGCCGTGATATGGAGGAGTTTCACCTTCACTGGATTGATACCGATGCCA